>JBFGYN010000412.1:0-3744 GCA_041587415.1 Candidatus Competibacterales bacterium
CACTGCTTCACGCTTGGATACTGCTCGATTCGACAAAGCCACATCAGATACCGAACCTGCCAGCACCCGCAGAATAGCTTGGCAATGCTCGTAAGCCAGTGGCTGCCCGGCACTAAACCACCGCGATTTACCCGGCTCGTTACCCGGCTCCACAAATACCTGTCGTCGTTTCCAATCCACATGCTTAACTCGCCAGGAATGTCCGCCCAGAGACAGCGAAATTGGTTTATCTAGTTTCACCTGGAAGGTTGATTGATGAACACTTCCCAATTCCGTACGCCCGTGAACGACCTTAAACAAAGGAGGGGAATCGAACACCGAGAATAATTGCATGTAGTTTCGCTTTCCGTAGGTCCTCTCTCCCGCGCCACCTATTGAGAGGATCCCTTGGTCTTCAAACAAATAGCCGCACTGCAGCATATGTTCGACCATCTGTTCGCATCCGGCCGCCGACAATTGCGCAGTATGAAAAACACCTCGCAGCCACTCGCTCCAGGTATGGCGACCAATCCCAGTTTCTTGGAGGCATAGCGCCATAACCTGCTGTGTCAAAATCGGGTAAGGTTTTTGCGGTGGGATCACTGGCTCAACGTAACCGCTCGACCAAAGCTCGAGCAGTCCCAAGATCCGGAGAAGGGATTCCTCTGATGTTGCTAGAAACAAGCAGTTTCGTTGAGTTCCGGCCCGCCGCCCTGATCTCCCCAAACGCTGCAGAAAAGACGCAACGGCGGGAGGCGCGTCCATCTGGATGACTCGATCCAAATCTCCAACGTCGATACCGAGTTCGAGAGTGCTGGTGGCAACAATGACGCAGTTACGCGCCTCGGAGAAAGCCGCCTCGCCCGTCGGCGCTCGTCGCGGGACAATGAGCTATGCGACATAAATGTTTGGACTCCGAGTTGCCGAAGTTCGCCGGCGAGGGATTCGGCCTGCGAGCGACCGTCGCAGAAAACGAGTCTCTTCTCTCCGCGATGCAACCTTGAAATAACGATCGCCGCATTGCTCAGGTTGCCCACATAGTCGACTTCCACATTAGACCGGGGGGCGCCTGGTTCATCAGGAGCAATCACCGTGCCGGTAGAATCTGCTCTACCCCTTAACCATCCTAGTAGGGCTTGCGGGTTTCCAACCGTCGCGGACAAACCGACGCGTTGGATGTTGTGATCGCTAAGACGAGAAATTCGATCTAACACCGCAAGATGCTGGCGGGCCCGGGATACGCTCTCACCAGCGAATGCGTGGACGGACTCACCATGTCCTCGGGCAGCAGTCCGAGCTCGCAGTTAACCAGGGCGCACGCACGCTTGACCTAGGCGAGGGCAAGAATGATTTCCTCCGGCATGCGCTCGCATGAAATGTCGAAGTACACGAGCGAACGCTGTGTCTGCGCGCCCCAAAGCCGTTCGGCTGGCACCTCGATGGCGCCGAAGGAATCGTGCTCGGTTCGCGTGGCGCTCATCGCGCGTTCGACAGCAAGATGACGGCGCGGGGGCGACAGGCCGGAACTACACGTTGCCTGCCTGCCCGACGCACCTTACGCCGTGGAGACGAGCAATCGCTCATGTTTGATTTACTTTCATCCCCTCGTCTTCGCCTCGCTCGATAGCTTGACGGTCAGCCACTTCGACGCTGCTCTCTGCGCAACGCGGTGTGGACGACCCGGCCACCAGCTCGCGTAGCTCTTCGGCGGTCAAGGTTTCGCACTCCAACAGTCGTAATGCGCCCGCTTCGAGAATGGGACGATGCTGTTCCAGGATACCGTGTGCCCGTTTGGACGCTTGCGCGACCAGCTCGCGCACTGCGCAGTCAATCTCGCGCGCGGTCTCCTCGCTGTAGTCTCGCTCGCGCCCTTGGGGAAACACACCTGGCAGAAACAGAGCCGGTTCCCGGTCGTACGTCATCTGACCCAACGTCTCGTTCATCCCGTAGCGCGTGACGATACTACGCGCAATGTCAGTGACCTTGTTGAGGTCGTCGGCGGCACCCGTTGACAGTTTTCCGAATATCAACACCTCCGCCGCTCGCCCACCGAGGAGCACAGCCATCTTGTTCTCGAGCTCGTCCAGAGTCATCAGATAGCGGTCCTCGGTCGGACGCTGAATGGTGTAGCCGAGCGATCCAATCCCCCGCGGTATGATGGACACCTTGTGAACCGGATCGGTGCCGGAAAGCTTTGTTGCAACCAAGGCGTGTCCCATCTCGTGATAGGCGACCACTTTGCGTTCATGAGGATTGATCAGCCGGTTGCGTTTCTCCAAGCCCGCCACCATGCGCTCGACCGCCTCCGTGAAATCGTGGCCGGTCACCGCGTCGGCGCGCCGGCGTGTCGCCAGCAGCGCGGCTTCGTTGACAAGATTCGCGAGGTCCGCCCCCGTGAAACCAGGGGTCAAGCTCGCGATTGCATCGACGTCGATGTCGGGATCGACCTCCACCGGCTGTAGGTGAACTCGAAGGATCTGCACCCGGCCAGCCCGATCCGGACGGTCAACGAGAACCTGGCGGTCGAAGCGTCCGGCTCTGAGAAGCGCAGGGTCGAGGATCTCGGGACGGTTGGTGGCGGCTAACAGAACCATGCCCGCCGCGCTGGGATCGAAGCCATCGAGCTCCACCAGCAGCTGATTCAGGGTCTGCTCCTTCTCGTCGTGCCCGCCCACGCCCGGAAAGGCGCCGCGGGCCCGGCCGAGCGCATCGAGCTCATCGATGAATATGATGCAAGGTGCCTGCTTGCGCGCTTGCAGAAAAAGGTCGCGTACCCGGGCCGCACCGACCCCGACGAACATCTCCACAAACTCCGACCCACTGATGGAGAAAAACGGCACGCCGGCTTCGCCCGCCACGGCCCGCGCGATCAGCGTTTTGCCCGTTCCGGGGGGACCCACCAGAAGAACGCCCTTGGGGATGTGGGCACCGAGGCGCCCATACGTCTTCGGGTCCTTGAGAAATGCAACCGTTTCCTGCAGTTCGACTTTGGCTTCGTCCACCCCGGCCACATCATCGAACGTCACCTTCGTGTCGCTCTCGACGTAGACCTTCGCCTTACTCTTCCCAATCGACATGAGTCCACCACCCATGCCCTGCTTCTCGGCGAAGCGCCGTATCACGAAGACCCAGATGCCGACGAAGATTACCGCCGGCAACACCCAGCCAAGCAGCTGTTTGAAAAGCGTCTGCTCTGTCCCTCCTGACACCTTGATATCGTACTTCGCCAGATCCTTTGCGAGTTCGGGATCAACACGGACGGCCGCGAACTCGCGCTTTCCGTCGGCGAGCGGCAACTTGAACACGCCGTACACGTGTGTCTCGGTGACAACCATCTCTTGCACCTGCTCGGCTTCGAGATAGCGCTGAACCTCGCTGTAGGGAATCACTTGTACCTGTTTTGACTGCGACCACATGTTTTGCAACATCATGATCCCGAGCGCGGCCACGATGATGTACCAAACGTTGATCTTCGTTTTCTTTTCCATATGTCCGTTGCGCACTAACTCCGGCTCATCCCCCATAACATTCTGGAGAGTTTTCCCTCCGGACTCACAATATCAAGCTCACGTGTCGGGCTTCTGTGCGCCAGCGTACAATGAAGGTAGTTAGAACGGCCCGTTGCCTTTCGCTTCCGTGCGGATCGGCAGGGTCGTGCCTGTATAGGCCGGACACGTGGTTCCGGCATGCGGCCCGCCTGGCTGACGCGGGTCATCGTGGTTACCTCACCGGAGTCACCGCCGGTACTACCCGTCAGTACGAGAA
>JBFGYN010000413.1:0-3738 GCA_041587415.1 Candidatus Competibacterales bacterium
CCGAACATCAGCCGATAGACGTACGGTTTGCCGCGGACGAACGACCAGTCCCAGTCGTTCACCGCCGTAGCCCGGACCTTGACGAGAACCTCGTCATCGTCGGGGGTGGGCTTCATCACCTCTTCCAGCCGGAAAACGTCCGGAGACCCGTAACCCGTGAACACGATGGCTTTCATGGCGTGTTGGATTGCGTACCATTGTGAGAACGAGCGAAGGGCCACGCGGCCGCGGGGGTGGCAGGCCGCTCGTTACACCGCTTTGGTGGGCACTTCCGCCTGAGTGTCCGGAGGCTTCCGCGCGGTGGATGGCCCTCCGTGCGGAAGTCCGATCCGGGCCCGGCAATGCAACCGACCATCAGCTTGGATTCACTCCCTCCCCGGCGATGCAATGGCTGGATGAATCCACTATTCCCTGATGCTGGATTTCAAGACCTGGCTCCGACTCCCTGATGGATTTGCCTGTCATCTGAGCCGACCAGACATCACGAAGCCCGAGCTCGGGACGCCGCTTCACCGGCCCCGACGTCATCGATCACAGGATAAACGTCGATATTCAACAATCCCGCCCATTCAGCCACGTGGTGTGCCACGGCTACGGGGTCATCGGCTTCACACAGTAACCAGCCCCGAGTAGAGCCTGGCACATGCCATCGACCCAACGAGGTCAGGCCTTCTGGCATCGGCGCCCCTCCCTCCAAAAATGCATCAAGGGCCGCATGGTAGTTTTCGGGCGGAATTGACCAGCAAAGCATGTATTTCATTTCTCTCCTCCGAGCAGTAATGGCGTCAGGTCTTGAAATCGTGCATTTTCTGCCGGCTGCTTTCGAACCACCGCACCGCCCGGCTGACCGTCGAGTAGTGCACGTCGAAGTGCTCTGCGATGTCCTTCATGGTGTAGACACCGGTGAGGTAGGCGCGTGCCATGGCTTCGCGCCGGGTCGCATAGCTGCGCTCGTAGTGCCCCAGCGGCTGGGCGAGCGGGCGGCGTTGCGCGCGGGGGATCTCATGCAGGTCCTCCATGGGCCGTGCACCCTGGGCGTGACGCTCGACGAAGGTCTTGCTGCCGAGAAACACCTGGTGCCTCAGCCCTTCCCAGACGCTCGGCTGGCCGATGCCGGCGGCGACGAAGGCGGCGTAGCGTGCCTGCGCCTGGCGCCGCCCGGCGCCGAGCTGCCCCAGCAACCAGTCGGTTTCCAGCCAGTCCGGCGCCGGCACCAGGCCGAGCGTGGCGCGGTAGCTGCTCCATGGCCAGGCCGCAGCATCCGGCACGATGCCCGAGCGTACGGGGTTGAGGACCACGTACCGCGACAGCGCCAGCAGGTAGGTGTCGCGCTCGACCAGGATCGCCTTGAACCGCCCCTGGAACAGGTGCCCCACCAGGTCGTGGCGGCGGTTGAAGCGTTGGGTGTATACACCGTTCAGCTGCCGCATGCCCTTGGAGAGGTTCGCCTCCGGCGTCTCCACCACGAGGTGGTAGTGGTTGCCCATCAGGCAGTAGGCGTGGCAGCGCCAGTGGAAGCGGTCACACACCTCGCCCAGGACCGCAAGCCACGTCAGCCGGTCCTGGTCATCGCGGAAGATGTCCTCCCGGCGATCGCCCCGGGAGGTGACGTGGTAGAGACCGCCGGCGAGCTCGATGCGTAGGGGTCTGGCCATGCCCCGGAGTGTAGAGCGAGGATGCTGGATTTCAAGACCTGACCCCGAAGTGCTTCAGCTCGCAATAGAGATACATCTGCTCCACACCGTTTGGCGTCAGGTGAAGCTCCTGCTGCGTCCGAACGCATGACCAGCTCGAACCCAAGGTCTGCTGCAACTTCTCTGCGGTATATCTCTCCACTGGCAATCCGCTGCACTGCGGGGGCGCGTCCGTTGCGAACGTGCCTATGATGAGATGTCCACCCGGCTTGACGGCACTGCTCAATCGCGACACATACCGTCTACGTTGCTCGACCGTCACCAGGAAATGGAACACCGCCCGGTCGTGCCACAACGCGAAGTGCTCCTGCGGCAACTCCACCTCGGTGATGTCAGCCTCCAACCACGTGACTTGCTCTGCCCGCTCCCCGAGCCGAGCTTTCGCCACGGAAAGCGCCTCGCCGGAGATGTCCAGGACGGTAATGTTCGTGTAGCCTCGATCTAGCAGGTCATCGACCAGCGTGGAGGCTCCGCCGCCGACGTCGATGATAGGCGCCTCGAGCGGCAGGCCGAGCTGGTCTATCCAGGCCAGCGACGTCCTCAGATGTGCCTCGTACCATCCGACCTCGTCGGGGCGTCGGGAGGCATAGATCCGTTCCCAATGTGGCTTCTGACTCATTTCTGCGGCCTAATACCGGGTCGAGCAGCCGGGACGAGTGACGCGCCGGTTGCGCACGCACGCCGCGTGACGACTTCTTCGGTCTGCTCTAGCTTCATGTCCAGTGGCGATTCCAAATCCAGAAGATCAGCCAGGTGCACAATAAGACCCATAGCACGATGACTACCGCCGCAGCGGCACGACTCCGGGGGAGATCACCCATCTCCCGCGCGGCACGCTCCTGACACTCCACCCAGACAGACGCCGGCAGCAGCCGAAGCGCGAGCCAGATCCCCGCGGGCAGAAGTATCAGATCATCAAGATACCCAAGGATGGGAATGAAGTCAGGTATCAGATCCAGAGGGCTCAGGGCGTAGGCTACTGTGGCCAGAACGACAAGCTTTGCCAGGAGAGGTGTGCGTGGATGCTTGGAAGCGAGATAGAGCGCGTAGGTGTTATTCTTGAGCGCTTCGGCGTGTACCTTCCAGTTCCCGAAA
Organism: Candidatus Competibacterales bacterium; assembly: GCA_041587415.1. Taxonomy (GTDB): domain Bacteria; phylum Pseudomonadota; class Gammaproteobacteria; order Competibacterales; family JAHEDQ01; genus JBFGYN01. Next base: position 2,790 of record JBFGYN010000413.1, read on the forward strand.
CGCACGATGCTATCCAAGGTCACCTAACGCCCACGTTGAGCTGCACTTGAGGCGGACGCGATTTTTGCACCAGCAAAAAGTGCGACCGGGTCAAGTGTCAGCTCCAACGCCATGTTAGGCACCATAAGGCAAAGACTCTGGTATGTCCGCCATCGGCCACAAGCGGCCTACGGGTTCACTACAACTCTGCCCGCCACGCTTCCTGCCTCGACAGCCTCGTGCGCTTTCACGATTGACTCCAATGGAAGGGGGGTTAAAATCTCTAAACCAGGCCACCCGCCTTCAAGTGCGTCATTCAACGCGGACGCCGCCGCGGTTTTCGCCGCAATCGGAAAGTCGTCGCTTCCCAGAAAATGCAGGCAAATATTCTTGAACACTAGTGGCCAGAATGGAATGGTGGGCGTGGGATTGCCGGTAGCGTACGTCGCGATAGACCCACCTTGCTTGAGCAATCGCCCGTTCGTCTCAATATTGGCGTGAAACGCAACTTCAACAATGTGATCGATGCCATTTGGGGCGAGTGAACGGACTATTTCGACGATTTCGTCTGCACTCAGTCCGGCTGTCACCAGCGCGTGGTGAGCGCCTGCGCGCTGCGCGACCGCCACGTCACGATCAGATCGGACAGTGGCGATTACAAGTGCTCCTGCGTGACGGGCCAGGCCGGATGCGCACTGTCCAACAGCGCCCGCTCCTCCCTGAACCAGGACGATTCGGTCCTGTACCGAGCCAGCGACATCAATGGCGCGATGCGCGGTGATGCCCGGGATCCCCAGGCAACTACCCTGTTCGTACGATACCTTGTCGTTCAGTGGTACCGCCTGCTCTGAGGGGACAACCACGTATTCCGCGGCCGTTCCAAAGGGGCGATAACTCTGGGCGCCGAAGCACCACACACGCTCACCGACTCGTGACGATGCGACCTGCTCACCGACACTGTCGATCACAC
>JBFGYN010000414.1:0-3738 GCA_041587415.1 Candidatus Competibacterales bacterium
CGCGCGTCACTGATCGCGGTAACCATGTTGCTGGTGGGATGCGCGGGCACCGCCCAGACGGATGCACTTTTGGCCGCGCGCAGTGAAACCATACACGCGATCGAGCTGAAAGACGTACCGTTCTTTCCACAAAATGCCTATCAGTGCGGCCCCGCAGCCCTCGCCACCGTGCTCGCCTCGGCCGGAGCGGCGATCACACCCGAGGCCCTCGTCCCCCAGGTCTATCTACCCACACGCCGCGGCAGCCTGCAGTTCGAGCTGCTGGCTGCCACCCGTCGCCACGGCTACATCCCCTATGTGCTCGAACCTCGATTGGATCGCGTCCTCGATGAAGTGGCTGCTGGTACGCCGGTACTCGTGCTGCAGAATCTGGGGCTCGGCTGGTATCCGAAATGGCACTACGCCGTCGTCGTCGGTTTCGACTTGTCCACGGGCGAAATGATTTTGCGCTCTGGGCTGGAGGCGCGCCATGTCGTCCCCATGCGGGTTTTCGAACGCACCTGGAAGCGTGGAAATTTCTGGGCCATGGTGAGCATGCCACCCGATCGACTGCCGCATACCGCCGATGAGGCGTCCTATGTGCATGCAGTCCTCAGCCTCGAGCGGTTACAGCTTTGGCACGACACCGCTGTTGCCTATGACACGGCACTGTCTCGCTGGCCGAAAAATCTGGTGGCGCGAATCGGTCTCGGAAACAGCCGCTACTCGCTTGGTGATCTGTCCGGTGCGGAAGCAGCCTACAGACGCGCCACGCACGATCACCCCGATGCCGCTGCCGCGTTTAACAACCTGGCGCAAGTCTTGGCCGATCAGGGACGGCTACGAGAGGCCGAGGAAGCCGCGCGACGAGCGGTGCACCTGGGCGGACCCATGCGTGAGCAGTTTGAACATACGTTGGATCAAATCCTCGCGCGTTTGCGCGGAGCGTCGCGTGGATAGGAAATCCGGGGCGAGTTTCTCGCAACCCGCCCGACAGGCGCGATAGTGCCGTAACCAGAAGCCATGCCCAGCCTTAGCCGCGCATGAATGCCCGATAATCACGAGAAAGCGGCTCGAAATGACCTTTCCCCAACGGGAAACCATCAACGGCGCGATCATCCTACCTGAGCTAGACCGCGTGGCCGTGCCACGCGATAGGTGCCGTTGCCGGACTTATCCTCATCGGCGCGAAGCTGGCACGCCCCGCCCGGATGACTGGGCGGGGTTTCATGTACAGAGGCCGATCGAGATCAGTCCTACGGGTCGCGTTTGAATTCAGCACTCGTCACTTGGTTCTTGTGGAACACCGCTCCGAAAACATTTAACCCGCGCGTGATTCGACTGTTACGGGGCTGGAGCCTTGCCGCGCCCGCCACCTGACGACACGTCGCCGCTGACTCCCGCGGCGGAGTTTATGTCGGCAATCTTTTCACTCCTGCCGGACTTGTCGGACGACTGAGCAGCGCGCGAGTCCACATCCATGTCAATGGAGCCTTTGAACTTACAGCCGTCCTCGAGGGTCACGCGGGGCGCCACGATATTGCCGCGCACATTGCCGGAACTCTTTATGACGACCTGCTCGTCACCCTTCACATCGCCGTCTACTTTTCCTGCCACGAAAATGGCACGCCCATCAATGGTCGCGTTTATCTCACCTTCCGTACCTACTGAAAGTATGTTGTCACTCAGGGTTATGGTGCCGTCCACGCGACCGTCGATGTGTACGCCCTGGTTACCGGTGACGAAGACGTCACCCTTTATCTGAATGGTGGGTCCAATAGTGGCCGGCGTGCGACTACTGGACTTCGGAATTGAGCTCTGCTCGCTCTTGTGGGTCTTCGACTCGGTTCGGCCGTCCTCAATCTCGGACTTTTTAAACATTGTAATTCCTCCAGGCGGGCAGCAAATGGTCGTGCTGCGCTCAATTTTTCCTTGAATCTACCGTCCATTCGTCTTCCGGTGTCCGTTGAATGCCGACAACTTCGGTTTGAATACCATGGCATTCACTACGTGGCCAGGTGGGCGGCTATGAGCTCGCACTTAGGTAAGTATACGCCTTCTCTGGGATGTTGAATGGATATGGATGGCCAAATTCGCCCGCGTCTCCTCAGCCGGTACCGTGCGTACGATCGCACCCGGTGCGATTCCGTGCAACGCGCCCGGTCGAGCCGTTGAGGCTACCGAGGCCACCCAAGTTTATTGGTTCGCATTAGGACATGACGACGGAGATCTTGGCGCGACATATCTGAAACTCGGCTCACCTAGCCAACGAGTCAACCGGCAATTTTGGCTTGGTCAAATCAGCAGCTTTTTAGATTTCGTTTGCACGCGGACAGTTTCGTCTCTGACGAGACGACGATTGACAACCACCCGATCGCATTTCATGCACTGGGTACATACACAGGGCTCTATTCAAATAAAAAAGATGTTGCTGGCATTATGTAAAACTGGTATCTACTTTCTGTCTGCATTTGCACGTGCGGCGTCGAACCGCCGGCAAGACGATCGGGAGTTCCCCGAGGGGTTAAAGACGGTGCCGTTGCGATTTCAATTCCTCGACGAGGTTGTCGAGGAAGAACCTCCGAGCAGTCTCGAGCTCAGTTCGCCCAGTCTCGGCATTATTTCCCAGCGATTTCTGGGACCCGCCAGGTGCCAGATCCTAGACCTTGGTGCGCCTGAGCAATCCAACATGGCCTTCTTCTCCGGCATTCCGTGCAAGTTTTATATAGAGGATCTGTATCGCTCCTTCATTGCGCCCAAGCAGGGAAGAAAAAACGAAAGCGATGACGATGACGGTGACGACGCTGGCATCGCCGGCGCTCTAAGCTATGAGGACACAGCGCGTTTCGACTTGGTGCTCGGGTGGGATCTCTTCAGCTACATGGAACGCAGCGCCATCGAGTTGCTGATGGCGCACGTCGCGGGCTCTTGTCATGCCGGTACTTTATTGTTTCTGACCTTCGCCACTGGAGCGAGAATCCCGAGTGTGCCGGCGCGGATCACAATGACTCATGACGGGCGATTGTGTTACCGCAGTACTATCGATGGACGGAGCATATCGAATCCTCGTTTGTCTCCGACCGCGCTGGAAAGAATGATGCCGGGCTTTCGCCTTCTGCATTCCTTTCTGTTAGGCGAAGGCATGCAGGAGTTCCTTTTCAGCTTCCACTGAGGCTAGTCATGAGTGTTCAGGCGCTACCCAAATGACCTGGCGCTCCCGGAGGAGCACCAGGTCCAGGCGGGAGAACACGGGATCAGGGCCGTAAGCGCACCCCGAGCCGATTCCGCCTCGGTCCGGCGGCGGGCCCAGAGGGAGTGCGGCAAGCGGCCCACCTGGACTTGAAACGGTGCTCTCAGATGGTCTCGGAGGGCCGCCATCGGTCGAAACCCGTCGACCGGCATTTTCCGCCTGTTTCGACGATCGGCTACCCCGGTAGGCACAGCCGACTCATGAACGCGTGCATACAGGTTATCCGTCGACAATGAAAAAGGGGCTCGGTTGACCCCCAAACCCCTGTATTGATTGGTCGGGGTGAGAGGATTTGAACCTCCGACCACCGCAACCCCATTGCGGTGCGCTACCAGGCTGCGCTACACCCCGAGGGGCATAATGATAAACGAGATCGTGGGTTATTGCCTGTAGGAGCGAGCTTGCGCGCGGATGCTCTGGGTACACGCGGCGCAATCACTTTGCCGCGAACATTCGCGAGCAGGCTCGCTCCTACAGGTGGGCACGGCTCAGCGTTTGAGGATGAGGAG
>JBFGYN010000415.1:0-3731 GCA_041587415.1 Candidatus Competibacterales bacterium
ATGAGCAGGGGTGTCAGCATGGGCAGCCACAGCGCATGCCGTGAAAACAGCGAATCTGCAACGGCCACGTAGCCGATGGCCAGGAGAAGCCCGCAAACGATAGAAAGTCCCATGGGCGAGGGCCGTAGGACGGCCCCCAACAGAACACCCCAGGCGAGCAGAAGCATCGATTCCCGCAACGCCGACAAGGGCTTCACTTCACGCCGTTCGATCAGATTGGCGAATGCCGTCGCGGCGATTTCGACGCCGCTGATGTCCACGCCGTCGGATCGGGAAAACACGGTGAAGAAGCCGTCCTGCTGGTCGGGTTGGAAGCGTGTCGATGCTCCCACGAACACGGCCTTTCCGGCGAGATCGGGCGGCGGGTCCTCGAGCGCTTGCTGGTACGAAATCGTTCGGATGGTGTAAGGCGGACCGTAGAAATCGATAAATCGGTGGTCGCTGCCCGCGAGCACGTCCAACAGGGCGCGCATTAGCGGCGCCTGTCGCGCGAGTGCTGAATTCTCGGACGAGTCGAGCGCGGCGACGATCCGGCTTGCCAGGTTCGGGCGCAGGAGCATGGACTGGCGCAATGAGGCCGTCAGGTGATTGGCCTGGCCCAAGATCTCCAAATGCCCGTCGACGCCGTCGGTGCCAGGGTGATCGTCATCTTTCGCCAGCAGTTTCATGAGAGTTCGGACCGTCGAATCGGCAAAGACCGTCAGCGCTACCACCGGAAGGGTGGGCACATCCCCGGCTCCTCTTTTGAACAGCCAGAATTGGCTTACCCTGACCGGCACTTTTGGCAGTGGAAAAGGCCCGATCCCCGCGGCGGCACTGGCGAATCGGTCGACGATTGGTCTCAGCTTTTCCCGGCGTATCTGCTGGGCGATTTCGAGCCCGTTGTCGCCAAGTTCGCCGGGGCTTGGCTGAGTCAGTGACTGGAACAGCACGACGCGTTGGTAATCCGTCAAGGCGGAGGCGAAGTCGGCGTCGCCTGGCTCATCCCTGCTCTCCTGGAATTCCACATCGAACGCGACTACCTTGGCACCGCTACGGTGGAGTCGTCTGACCAGGCGTGCGTGGATCGAACGAGTCCAATCGGACGTCTCACGAGGCAGACCGAGGGTCCGATGGGTGCTCTCATCGATTGCGACGATGACCACCTCTTCCGGTGGCTGCCGGGGCCCGCGCAAATGGAACAACCAATCGAGCCCGAGTTCCGATTCAAGATAGAGCATCCCGGGCCACGGACTCAGTACTACGCCCACGAGTCCAACCAGCAGGCCCACCCTGGCACCTGCGCCCACTGCCCTGGCAACGCGACTAGCACGCATTGCTTACCAGGCCGCGCAAGAAAACCATAACGGGTTGCTTTATCAACGATAATCCAGATATTTCAGAATACGAACCGTCAGCCGCCACGCTCATTCGGCGATTGCGCAGGCGTGGTGGTTCTTGGCACGCAGTCTCATTGACACCGTCGCGATGGCGAGGATGTTCCGTCCAAGGACGCACTCGAAGCCACCCTGCCCGCACTCTCATCCTCTGGCGCATTGGCTGATGGGGGCTGGTTCTCCGAAGTTTTTCAGTGCGTTGCCGCAAAAAGGCGTCGCTCCAAGGTTCGAACGGACGTTGGGCGATCCGGCCCAGCCCAAACGGGCGGGTGGCGAATTCTCGCAACCCGCTGCACACTGCATGAGTGTAATACAAGGGTATCGAGCCAAACTGTTTGATTCCGGCCGCAACCGCGAACTCCACGGTCGGTTCCTCGGTTGAAGACCGAACGCCAGCGAGGGGCGGCTCACCGGTTGACATGCCGGGGCAAGTGTCAAATTTCCGGATCTTGCAGGCAATGGCACCGATCGAATACCGACATCGGATGAGGATTCCCGCATGCTGAAGTCCCCAGGGCCGGACACGGGTGGCACAACCCCTCGACTGGAGCTGCGCGACATAACGAAAATTTACCCGTCGGTCGTGGCCAACGACGGTGTCGACCTGCAGGTCATGCCGGGCGAAATTCACGCCGTTCTGGGCGAAAACGGCGCTGGGAAGAGTACGCTGATGAAAATTATCTACGGCGTGACCAAGGCGGATCGGGGGACCATTTTTTGGGACGGAATGGAGGCGCGCGTTACCAATCCTGCTCGAGCACGGCAACTCGGAATCGGTATGGTGTTTCAGCACTTTTCCCTTTTCGAGACCCTTACCGTTGTCGAGAACATCGCTTTGGCCGTGGACGAGCCATTCGACCTGGACAAACTCGCGACGCGAATCACGGTCGTATCGAAGCGCTACGGGCTGCCGCTCGATCCGCAGCGGCTCGTCCATTCATTGTCGGTGGGCGAGCGCCAGCGGGTGGAGATCGTGCGCTGTTTGCTGCAGGACCCAAAGCTCCTGATCCTGGATGAACCGACCTCCGTGCTCACGCCCCAGTCGGTGCGAAAGCTTTTCGATACGTTGCGCACGCTGTCGGATGAGGGATGCAGCATTCTCTACATCAGCCACAAGCTCGAGGAGATCTGCGCGCTGTGCCACAAGGCCACAGTGATGCGCGGCGGCCGGGTGACCGGTGAAGCCGATCCACGCGAGGAAACGGCCTCCAGCCTGGCGCGGATGATGATCGGGCGCGAGCTGCCCGTGTGTCGGCATGCGCCCGCAGCCGGCGGCGGCGAGCCACGGCTGGTTATCGCGGGTTTGTCCCGCACCTCCGACGACCCGTTCGGCACCGATCTGAAGGACATCCACCTGACCGTTCACTCCGGTGAGATCGTCGGTATTGCCGGAATATCGGGCAACGGGCAGCAGGAACTGCTCGCGGCGCTGAGCGGCGAGCAAATTCTCGATCCGCACCAGAGTTACGAAATTCACATTGGAGGCGAATCGGTCGGACACCTGGATGCCGGGGCACGGAGGGACATGGGGCTTGGTTTCGTACCCGAGGAGCGTCTCGGCCGTGGCGCGGTTCCGGCCATGTCATTGGCAGACAACGCGTTGCTCACCGCGCACCGCGCAGGCATGGTCAAACGCGGCCTCGTGAGCAGGCACAAGGTAAATCACTTCGCCGAACGGTGTATCGAGGAATTCGATGTGCGCTGCGGTGGGAATGGGGCGGCCGCAAAGAGCCTGTCTGGGGGCAATCTGCAAAAATTCATCGTCGCGCGCGAGATTCTGCAGACTCCGCGTGTCATGATCGCCGCTCAGCCCACCTGGGGGGTCGACGTGGGTGCCGCAGCGACCATTCGCCAGGCACTCATCAATCTACGGAACGACGGTGTTGCGATCCTGGTAATTTCCGAAGAGCTCGAGGAGTTGTTCGAAATCTGCGACCGGATTGCGGTGATCGCGGGCGGCCGCCTGTCGCCGACCAAGATCACGTCGGAGACTGATCAGGAGGAAATCGGACTCTGGATGAGCGGCATGTTTCCCGGTGCCGAAGACGCACTTCTTCCGACCCAGGAGGAGGTGATTCATGGGGCTTAAGCTCGAGCCGCGACCGCAGCCCTCCCGGTTGATGGGGTGGTTGTCGCCCCTGGTTGCCGCCGGGCTCACCCTTGTCACCGGTTTCGTATTTTCGGCGCTCCTGGGAATGAATGCTCCGGAGGCTTTTTACGCATTCTTCATCGCTCCCATCGACGATCTCTACGGACTCGGTGAATTGGGCGTAAAGGCCGCCCCGCTGGCGCTGATCGCGGTGGGACTGGCGATCGGGTTCCGCTCCAACGTCTGGAATATCGGCGCGGAAGGGC
>JBFGYN010000416.1:0-3722 GCA_041587415.1 Candidatus Competibacterales bacterium
GCGGCGGAGACTCGGCAGGACCGATGCTGTCGATCGGGGCGCTCGCTGTCGGCCTTGGAGCGACGCCGTCGTGATCGCTCGACGCCGCACCGCCGTCTCGGGGAAGTGTAGGAAGCATAAATCCCCTTGTCACTGAAAAACCGCGCGACGGACCACCCCGAAGCAACCCGGCCATTTCGTGGCCAAACGTAGTCAATCTCAGCTGATGCAGTAAATCGGGGACAGACCACGATTTTTTTTGACCGTCACGGTATTTCTCGCCTCGCCCAGCGAGCTGGAACCCGAGTGCGGACCGGCTGTAGCGGCTCTCCAGTACCTGTCGATCGAGGACAAGGCAGTCGACGGGCGCGTTCAGCTGTTGCCTGCGCGTTGGGATCACCCCGACGCCCCAAATGGCTTCCGGGCAACAGAAAATCCACAGGATGAGGTTATCTAGGAAATCGCGAAACCTTCGCACTGCCGAATGGTGGTGGGCACGTTGTGGTCGAAGCTGGGACTGCCGAGTGGGAGCGATGCCTACCGCAACGGGACGGAGGATATTTCACCGCAACCGAGTGGCAGCTCGACGATGCGGCTCGGACCCGAAAATTGGGCAGTCTGAGCGCCGGCCATCGAACTTGGAGGTGCTCGTGCCACCGGCGCTCGCAGTTCAACCTTGCATCCGGTCCAGGCTACGGTAGCCGACGGCCTCGGTGAGATGCTCGGTGGCGATGGGCCCGGACCCTGCCAGGTCGGCTATGGTGCGGGCGACGCGAAGAATTCGCGTGTAGGCGCGGGCCGAGAGTCCGAGCCGCTCGGTGGCGGCTTCCAGGAGCTTGCGGTCGGCCGTGGCCAGAGGACAAAGGGTCTGCAGTTCGGACCCGGCGAGCTGCGCGTTCACCTTCCCGGCTCTTTCCATTTGTCGGTCGCGCGCCGCCGCTACCCGGGCCTGGACGGTCGCGCTGTCCTCGCCAGGGGCCCCATCGGTAAGCGCCCTTGTGGGCAGCCGTGGAACGTCCACGTGCATGTCGATGCGATCCAGCAGCGGACCGGAGATCTTGGCGCGATAACGCCTCACCTGATCCTCGGTGCAGCGACAGCGATTCTCTCCCAGGTAGCCGCAGGGGCACGGATTCATCGCCGAAATCAACTGGAAACGTGCCGGGAAGTCCGCCTGCTGCGCGGCGCGGGAAATGGTGATCGAGCCGGACTCGAGCGGCTCGCGCAGGACTTCGAGCACACGACGGTCAAACTCGGGAAGCTCGTCGAGGAACAGCACGCCGTTGTGGGCCAGCGAGATTTCACCAGGACGCGGATGGCTTCCGCCGCCGACAAGCGCCGGGCCGGACGCGGAGTGATGTGGGCTACGAAACGGCCGGCAACCCCAATTGCGGGGATCGAACCCGGATCCGCTTACGGAGGACACCGCCGCCGCCCCGATCGCCTCGCCCTCGCTCATGGGCGGTAGAATCGAAGCGAGGCGTTCGGCCAGCATGGTTTTGCCTGTGCCCGGCGGCCCGATCAGCAGCAGATTGTGTCCGCCGCTGGCGGCAATCTCCAGCGCACGGCGAGCGCGCGCCTGGCCGCGGACATCAGCGAGGTTCGGGCCGTCTCCGTGCCGTTTCATGGGAATTGATTGCGTCAGAGCAAGAGACCGCTCTTGCCGAAGGTGAGCACAAACAGCGAGCAAGTGTCCCGCGCCGAACACACGAGCGCCCTGCGCGAGCGCAGCCTCTTGGGAGCTGCCGACTGAGACGACGAGCGCCCGTCCGGCTTCGCGGGCCGCCAAAGCCGCTGGCAGCGTGCCTCGAACAGGTCGCAATTCCCCCGACAGCGCCAGTTCCCCTAATGCCTCCAATTCGCAAAGGCTTGCTTGCGGCAGTTGCCCCGACGCCGCCAGGATCCCCAGGGCGATGGCGAGGTCGAATCGACTACCCTCTTTCGGCAATTCTGCTGGGGCAAGATTGATCGTGATGCGGCGCATCGGGTAGTCGAAACCGCAGGTCGCGATCGCGCTACGCACTCGATCGCGGGATTCCTTCACCGCCGTCTCCGGTAGGCCGACGATACTGGTGCTGGGCAGTCCACCGCCCAGATGCACTTCCACCGTCACCAGGGGCGCGCACACGCCCACCTGGGCGCGGCTGTAGACCGTTGCGAGGCTCATGGCGCTACCATCTGGAGCAGAGGCGTTACTTCTTGAATTCGAGACGACTTTCAGCAGCAAGGGGCATGCCGGCCGTGAAGGCTGCGGATCGCAGTTTCCGGATCGGGTCAGGTCCCACTGCGCTCATTTGTGGTGCGCCCGGGAATCCATGTGCACCATATCAGTGCGGACAATTGTCCCGTGCCGTGACTGGTCTTTCCTATCTTTTCTGAAAATCAACGGGTTAGGTATGGGCATGGAATCTGCTCCTGTGGCCCGGTTCCTGACACAAACGCGAACCAAAGGGGGGCAATGTGGAAACATTCATGACGGGCGGGGATGTTTTGTTCGTGCTGCTGGGCGCCATCATGGTGCTCGCAATGCACGCTGGGTTTGCGTTTCTGGAAGTGGGGACGGTTCGGCAGAAAAACCAGGTCAACGCTCTGGTCAAGATCATTGCCGACTTTGCCACCTCCACCCTCGCCTATTTCCTGGTGGGATATGGCGTCGCCTATGGCATCGACTTTTTTCGCGGCGCCGAGGCCTTGTCGGACAAGAACGGCTACGAGCTGGTCAAGTTCTTTTTTCTGCTGACCTTTGCGGCGGCCATTCCGGCAATCGTCAGCGGTGGGATCGCGGAACGGGCAAGATTCTATCCACAATTGGCCGCCACGGCATTGCTCGTCGCGCTGGTCTATCCGTTCTTCGAAGGTATTACCTGGAACGGCAACCTGGGTATTCAGGCGTGGCTGGCAGACTCGTTCGGCGCTGAGTTTCACGACTTCGCGGGCTCCATCGTCGTGCACGCGGTGGGCGGCTGGATCGGCCTGTCCGCCGTGTTGATGCTCGGTGCCCGAAGAGGCCGCTACACGAAACAAGGCCAGGTGCTCGCGGCACATCCGCCTTCCAGCATTCCCTTCCTTGCCCTGGGCGCTTGGATTCTCACCGTCGGCTGGTTTGGCTTCAATGTCATGTCGGCCCAGAGCGTCGAGGGTATCAGTGGCCTCGTGGCCGTGAACTCCCTGATGGCGATGGCCGGCGGCATTCTCGCGGCCATGATCGCCGGAAGGAACGACCCGGGCTTCATCCACAATGGGCCGTTGGCTGGTCTGGTCGCCGTCTGCGCCGGCTCGGACTTGATGCATCCGTTGGGTGCGCTGGTTACCGGCACCGTTGCCGGCGGGTTGTTCGTCGTGACGTTCACGCTGGCCCAGAACCGATGGAAGATCGACGATGTCCTCGGTGTCTGGCCACTTCACGGTCTGTGTGGAGCCTGGGGCGGAATCGCTGCAGGCCTGTTCGGTGCCCAAGCACTTGGCGGTATGGGAGGTGTGAGCTTCGCCTCGCAACTGATTGGCACTCTGATTGGAATCGGGGTTGCGCTGGCAGGTGGATTCGCAGTCTACGGGGGCCTCAAAGCGCTGACGGGGCTGCGACTGACTGAAGAGGAAGAATTTCAGGGCGCGGACCTCAGCATTCACCGTATTAGCGCAACACCCAGCGCCAAGGGGGAGCTCGGCTCCTGAGGGCGCCGTGCTCGCCATTGCACACACCTCTGGTCCATGAGCGAGTTGCTGGCGTATCGGTTGTTTCGGCA
>JBFGYN010000417.1:0-3685 GCA_041587415.1 Candidatus Competibacterales bacterium
GAGATCTCAAACCGCAAGGTCGACCTGGTTCAGGAACACTATGATCTTGCGATCCGGATCGGGGGATCAGACGGCCTTGAGGCTTCGTCGTTGAAAGCGCGGAAGATCTACTCGCAAAAGCTGGTCTTCGTGGCGACGCCGGAATACGTGACGCGATATGGGGTGCCGAGTGACCTGGACGAAATTGCCCGGCATCGGGTGGTCAAGCAGATCAGCGGAAATTGGGGGCGGGAAAACGAGCTTTGGCACCAAAGCGAGAAACTCACCTTCAGCTTGCCAGAGGCGTTTGTCGTCAATTCCCCGAATGCGGCCCGAAATGCCGTACTCACAGGTGGGGCCATCGGCTTGATGGCATCGTCCTGACGCTCGCGCTCGGCGTTGCCGTGTGGTCGCTGATTTGAAAACGAATCCGACCCTGTTCACGCAGTTTCTGGCCGCGTCGGCGCGGGTAGATCGCCTACACCGGACGATTACAGTCAGGGACCCTCTGGGGAGGGCCTAGGGAGTGGGTGTTGGGGAGTCGAAGGTTGAGCTATGCAGCCGGCGATGGGGGGGTATTGGAGAGCCGCATCCGATCGCTCAGAGCTTCGGGCTTGAAACGGACCTCGCTGAAATTCGCGCGAGTGTCCGGATCAGGTGGCTCGCCGCTTTCCAATGCCGACTAGGGCTGTCAATGAGTTCGCGATCGCCCCCGAGATTCATGCGTCTGTTCGTCTGTCGAGTCGTCGCTTCCGGGAGACACTTGGGCTTCCGTAATGTCGTAGTAGAAATCAACAAGTGCGGATTTCAGGTGCTCCGACAGCCTGAAGAGCTCGTTTTCGTCTGCGTACTGCTTCACGGAAAGCAGTGTCTCGGATACCCATCGGTGGTCTTTGGTGGACATACTGTGACCCTGCAAATCTGTTTCATCATTTGCTCGATGGGATCTGCCTTTTTTTGGCCTGATACGTGGCAAAGAGGACCAAAGAATGCCGCGAATGTGGCGGGAATTTGCCATTGGCGCCAAAGCCGCCTCGCGGGAACCGACAGCTTCGAAATGCGGTTCGGGCGCCGGTGTCACCCATAACGCGATTCTTTGTCCTCAAGCCATGTTTTTTACTCGGGATCATCATTCAGGTGATCGTCGACCGAGTTCGCAATCCAACGTGAAGTGTTCGCGTGTATGTTTCTGTCTCGCCTATCATGGGTGAGCCACGCACCAGACGTTTGTAATTCCTTGCCTCACGGCTCGCCAGCGGCCACGGTACGCCCGGCATGACCGGCTCGGAGACTGATCATGTTTTTCGCCCTCTTCGGTACCATCGCAATCGCCGGTATCGTTGGCTATACCTCGGAACGCTCCGGCTTCACCCATAACGGTGTTATCCCCTCGATGATCATCTGTATCAGCGGCGCGATCCTGTTCTACTTCATCCGCGCCATGTTCGGCTTCAGCCTCGGCAGCCACGGCCTGAACGCCAATGCCTCCTCTCTCGGCGCACTCGTCATTGTACCCACGCATTATCGCCGTTGACCCCCACGCCTCAGGGTAAGCCAGGCTTTTCATGGCGCTACTGCCAATGATGAGGCGGATAAATGCAGATCTGTCGACTCAGCCTTCCTAGATCTCACACTTGCCAGTCCAGCGTGACAAACGTGACACCCCATAGGGGTGTGTCACGCCTGTCACGGGTGACGGAGCGTGACATGTCACGGCATGTCACGGTTGTCACTGTGGGCCTGGTCATCGGCACATATCCAGACAAAGCCATCGATCACCTGGATCAATTCTTTATCTTGGAGCCCTTTCCGTGCCCGTCCGAACGCCTGACGTGCCGCGCTGCTGTCCGTGCCGTTCGAGAGCGATTGACGGTCGCAGAAGTCCCTCCAGCGGTCCAGTGAGACGCACCGCCGATTATCGGGGAACATGTCGCCGTGTTTCTTTTCGCCGTGATGTGTGAGCGCATCAGAAAGCACCTGCAGGGCGATGCGCTGTTGCGGCGGGAGCTTGGGTTTCTTGGCGACGGGTTCCGTCGGTTCGACTACGGCAGACGTGACGATGTCGCCGTCTTCATCTGTCCCGATTTCAACATCGCTTAGCACATATGCAAAGACCTGGCCCGACGGCATATCCCGCTGTTTTCGGGTCTCGGCCATGATGACATCGCCGGACCGGGTCAACTCGATTTCCGTATCCACCGCCGCCCGCAAGCTGCTGGACCCGCGTGCGCCCCTGGCGGTGTCCTTGCCGGTATGATGAACCACCATGACATGCGCACCAAGGCGAGCGCGCAATAGGTCGATATTGCGCACGAACGCGCCCATGTCTTTCGCGGTATTTTCATCGCCGCCGCCCATCGCGCGGGCCAACGTGTCGATCACGATCAGGCTGGCGGAACGTGCACCAAGATGGATAAGGGCATCTTGCAGAGCGACAGCGTCACCAACACCGCAAAGGTCTATCGTCGTCGGCAATAACAAGAAGGAACTGGATTTCTCCGTGGTCTCGATCAGGTCGGGGCGATCCCGCCGTATCGCTTCGATCCGGTTGTTGATCCCGGTGCCGCCTTCACCAGCAACATAGACCACGTAGCCGATCCCGCCTTGGTTTGGCGATACCTTGCAACCGTGCCAGTCCCGAGACCCCGCAACATGCGTTGCAAGGTCCAGGGCGAGGAACGTCTTGCCCACATTGCTTTCGCCATAGACGACTGACGCCGCGCCGCGGTCCAGCCATCCCTTGACCAGATAGCGGCTCGACAGGACCGGCTGGATTGCCTGAAGCGGTTTCAGGGCCGCCGACAGATCAGCCGCACGGCCCGCAAGTGCAGGCTGAACGTAGCCCCTAGGACGGCCCACGGATTGCAGGTGTGCCGCGTCGGTTGCGCCTAGAGCGTTGAAAGCGTTCGGCCCGTCCATTGTCAAGCTACCTTCCACTGAGCATAGTTCGGGAACTCGTTCTGCCGTGCTGGCGACATGCGATGGAACTTCGTCGCCTCACGCCATGTCCGCCCAGAATGACCTGCCTCGCTCTGTTTGCGGAATTCGGTTTCGATCACCACTCCTTCGCCTTCGGTTCGACGCGCTGCGCGTCAAGGTGATCGAGTATGTCCGCGCCCTTATAGATGACGCGCGCACCGGATTTGATGTAGGGGCAGCCAACACCAAGGTGGCGGTGTTTGGCGCGAGTTGAGCGTTTGCCGAGCGGCCTTAACGCATCGTCGTCATCCAAGTCGTGATAGAACGCATTCGGGTCAATTTGCATTGCCGTCGCCTCCTAGAACAAGCCCAAGCACCGCGCACGGGCTTTCTAGGAACTGGAATAAACGCCCAATATTTGCGGACCTATATTGCAGAATATGCGGGGAAAATTGCAGAATATGCGGGGGTACGATTCCCCGCAGATTAATCCGCAGATCAGTTTTTCGCTATGGGGCGTCCGGCCCTTTTCCATTCATCGGGAATTAGTTCGCCGCGCACTTGGTCAGCCAGTGTAACCACGCCGGAAAAATCTCCAAAGGTCGATTTGGCCCAAGCCCTGTCTTCATCACGGGTTGCTTGTTTGCCCGCCTTAATAAAAGAGTCCAACCGCTGTCGATATTTTTCTCTGAATGCGCTCAGACTTGGCGCCTTCGCTGCCACCTTGGCGACCGTGTTTGTGGGTGGCTCGTCGTTGGCTGTGCTGGTGCCCCACTCGCCGTCGCGC
>JBFGYN010000418.1:0-3682 GCA_041587415.1 Candidatus Competibacterales bacterium
CGCCCGCTCGGTGAGGGGCGATGATTCACTGGATCACCGCCCCTCGCCTCGCCCAGAGCGGCGCCAGGACGGCTGCGAATTCCGCCAGCATCCGGGGTCCCTGATGAAGTATCCGGGCTAGGGACCGGATCGAAAAAAATGCCCTGTCAAGCAGTTGGCGAGAAGAGTTCTTTCAAGTCCTCCGGGGTGAATCCAGCGCCCTGAGCTTCCCCTTCCCGATAAACTCCATCGGCCAGGGCCTGCTTCTTGTCCTGGAGCGCCAGAATTTTCTCCTCGACGGTTCCTTCGCAGATCAATCGGTAGACGAACACGGGTTTATCCTGGCCGATTCGGTGGGCGCGACCGGCTGCCTGCTCCTGGACGGCAGGGTTCCACCAGGGATCGTAGAGAATGACGGTATCGGCTTCGGTCAGGTTTAAACCCACACCTCCGGCCTTCAGGCTGATTAGGAAGACGTCAACCTCACCGCTTCGGAAGCGATCGATTGCCCGCTCGCGATCGATGGTTTGGCCCGTCAGCGAGGTAAATCCGATGGCTCGTTCCTCGAGCTCCGATTCGATCAGTGCCAGCATGGTCGTAAACTGGGAAAACAGGAGCACCCGACGCCCCTCCTCGAGCATTTCCGGCAGCAGCTCCATGAGCATGTCCAGCTTTGCCGAACGGCCCACCTTCCGTGCCTCGCCAATGGCCAGCAGGCTCGGATGGCAGCAGATTTGCCGAAGCTTGAGCAGGGCGTCGAGTATCGTGATGTGGCTGCGGCTCAAGCCTCGAGCGGCAACAGCCTCTCGTACTCGCTTCTCCATGGTCAGGCGTATGCCTTCGTACAGTGTTGCCTGCTCGTCTGTGAGCGGGATGCTCCTAATGATGTCGGTTCTCGGTGGCAACTCGGCCAGCACGTCTTGCTTGCGACGGCGCAACAGAAACGGTGCCACGCGCCGTGCGAGTCGGCGCCGCTTTTCCGTCTCGCCGTGACGCTCGATCGGGGTGCGCCATTCCCGCTTGAAGCGCTCGCTGGTGCCCAGGAATCCAGGCATTAGGAAATCGAACTGTGCCCACAACTCTCCCAGGTGGTTTTCCAGCGGTGTACCCGTTAAACAGAGGCGATGGCGGGTGTTCAGAGTACGCACGATGCGTGCGGCCTTCGCTCGGGGGTTCTTAACCGTCTGCGCCTCGTCCAGAATCAGGTAGTGGTACTGCACACGTGCCAGTGCGACCTGGTCTCTCGCGAGCAGTGGATAGGTGGTCAAGACCAGATCGTTATTGCGGATTTTGGCGAAGTGGAGCCGGCGATTGGGCCCATGAAGCACCAAGACCCGAAGTCCGGGGGTGAATCGTTCCGATTCTCGCCGCCAGTTACTCATGAGGCTCGTTGGGGCGATGACCAGCGCCGGCCGATCCAGACGTCCTGCTTCCTTCTCGGCTGCCAAATGAGCGAGGGTCTGGACTGTCTTGCCGAGGCCCATGTCATCGGCCAGAATTCCGCCAAGATCGTATTGACGCAGGAATTGCAGCCAGCTCAAACCGATCCGCTGGTATGGCCTCAGGTGTGCCTCCAGCGTTCGTGGCGGCCCGATGACTTGGATCCCGTCGAAATCCGCCAACCGACGCCCTAGCTCACGAAGTGAATCGCCCCCTTGGACACGGGTGCCCTGTTGCTCCAGTTCGTTCAGTGCAAGAGCCTCGTACCGGGAAATGCGGAGCGAGTCACTTTTTTGCTCCGGGATCCTGCCGAATAGTTCTCGTATGGTCTCGAGAAACGGCCGAAGCCGGCTGCTGGGAAGATCCACATATTGATGATCGACGGTACCTGATCGCAATGGCACGCTCAGTATTTCCGGAAGCGCCTGGATCTCGTCCGCGGACAGCGCAAGCAGAGGCTCGATGATCGGCAGCAGTGGCAAACGCTGCCCCCCCACTTCCAGATCGAAGCGCAACCCGAACCAGTCGTTGGATTGCTGATCGTCCGCGTCGAGTTGGGCGACCCATTCCCCGGGTTCGAATCGGAGCAAAAACTGATCATCACGCTCGACGAGCCAGCCCTCCGATTCCAGTCGCGGCAGCGTCTCCCGAATGAAGGCGGACCAGCGGCTTGTTCCAGCAATGCTATTCCCGCCTTGGCGGAGCACGGCTGGGCCCGCTCCCTCGAGCCTGACGGTTTCAAAACCGCAGTCGAGCAAAACCGCCAGTGCAGCCCGCTCTTTTTCCGGATCTCGCGCTACCCGGTAAAGTGTCCCGTTCTGGTCGATGAGACTGCTTGGCGCTTCCGGTCGCGCAGAGACCCGTATCGGGCCGTATTGGAAATCCAGGTGCAGCAGGTGAGCGTGGGCCGTACCAGCTTTCGTCGCGGTTAGCCGTAGCGCAGGCACCGGCGGCCTGCCTTCGACAACCTGAATGAGGACGGGGACCGGCGGCGGCAGCGGTAGGCCGGGAAAATCACGGATGAGCGCGCGGCTGAACTCCTCTACCCGATCCTTGCCGATACTGGGCGCGCGCAAAAGCTCGCGGAGCTGTCGGGCGTTGAACCCGAGGGTGTCCAATTCACCGACTCGATTCTGGGCGGCATCCAGGTACATGGGGGGTTCAGTAAGCACTACGTGCGCTGGCGGGTCGACGCTGAGGGCGAGGTGCATGTCTGCCCGCTCAGACGTCCTCCATTGGATGGACAGTTGCCGGGTCTCACCCGCGCCCAGCGCGGGGTGGGTACTTTCCTCCCAATGGCATCGGCCCGATTCCACCATTTTCTCCAGGGCCAGGTGGCCGCCTATGCCGGAGAGTGTGGGGTCCGATTGGTAGGCGCTTTCGGGGGTCGTGGCGAGCAACCGCGCAATGTCCCGGTCCAGATCCCGCAGGTAGGCGGGCTTCTGGTAGTCGTAGATCAAGTTATAAATCCGAATCTTGCGTCCCTTGGTGTAGCCCACGCCCTTGCTACGACGACGGACGAGGCGAAGCTCGACCTGTACCGAACGTGGATTCGCCGTCTGCGCTGGTGCCAGTTTGAGCACGTAGACGAGAAACTCGCTTGTGCCCGGTGTGTCGCTTGCGTGCTCGGCGAGGCGCTGCAGCCACTGGAGCAAAATCCCATCCGTGGAGGCGTTCGATGCGACGGTGCGTTCCGACAAACGTTCTCTGTAGACGAGGCAAATTGCGGCTACGTGCTTGCAGTTGTATTCCATCGGGCAACTGCAGTCGCCGTCGATGTCCAACAAATCATCGGATCTGTGAATAGCCACCTTTTGGAGGTAGCGATGGCCGTTGCTGCCGGATACCGCACCTTCCAACAAGACACTCGCGGGGTTCTCTTCGGCGATCTTTACCGATTCCACTCGCCCCTGCTCGAAATAGCTTCGTCCGCGAACGAAGAACGTGTCGCCGCAGGCCAGACGAATGTCGGCGCGCGAAATCTTGGGTCGCATGTGTGCTCGAATTGCGGTTGGCGTTCCGATTTCGTTCCGGAAATCTAATCGCCCAAGTTACTACAAGCGGGGCCACGTTGTCGCTGGGTTGGGGATATCGCCTAGGCTCCGCGTAGGAGCAGTGACCCGAGCTGGCACACGTTTTGGCGTACGAGTCTTCTGACCTGGATATTGCCTGACTATCGCGAGTGATATTTCAGGCACGGGTGGCCCAGAACGTGGTTCTGCAATCGACATTGCGTAACCCATCGGCCGGGATCAGTCGCACG
>JBFGYN010000419.1:0-3678 GCA_041587415.1 Candidatus Competibacterales bacterium
ACCTAAACATAAACTTCTACCGATCAACCACCTGCGAGCTAGCCGCAGGCCGCCCTGGTGAAATATCCGGGCTAAGTTCGATCTCCGGCTTTGATGGCTTGGTACGCATCCAGTGCCTGCTGTCTACTTTCTTTCAGGTCGACCATGGGTAACGGATAGGTTTCACCAAGGCGCACACCCGCAGCCTTCATGACAGGAGCCGGGGCGTTCCAGGGCGAGGCGATGTGTTGGTCTGACAGACTTGCAAGTTCTGGCACCCAGCGACGAATATACTTGCGGTCCGGGTCATACTTCTCGGCCTGCTTGACTGGATTGAAAACCCGGAAGTATGGCGCTGCATCGGGCCCGCACCCCGAAATCCATTGCCACCCGAGTGTGTTGTTCGCCAGGTCTGCGTCGACCAACGTATCCCAGAACCAGCGTGCACCCTGCTGCCAGGGCACGCGGAGATTCTTGGTAAGAAACGATCCCACCACCATGCGCACCCTATTGTGCATCCAACCCGTGGACCAGAGTTCACGCAACCCCGCATCCACGAGGGGAATACCGGTGGTTCCGCGACACCATCGTCCATAAAGCTGCTGCCAATCGCCTCGCCATGGGAACTTCGCGAACCGCGCGTCGAGAGGTTCTTCCGGGGTCTTTGGATAGTGATACAGAATGTGGTGGGCGAACTCGCGCCATCCGACCTGGCGCAAGAATTTCTCGCCCGCTTGCTCTTGTGCCGGCCCGGAAGCCATTTCCGCGGTAATGGCCACCATCAATTGGCGTGGACCAACCTCTCCAAAGTGCAGATGCGGCGACAATCGCGAGGTGTATTGGCGATCGGGGAAGTCTCGACCAGACGGGTACCGGTCGAGCGCTTCCTGCATGAAAACGTCGACCTGATCGAGCGCACCAGGCTCACCGGGCTGCCACGCACTGGCAAGTCCTTCCGACCATGGTCTTACCGGCAGCAGGTCGAGTTCCGCCAAGTTCCCGCCTTCAATTCCGCCCCGGAATTCCGGCAAGCGGTTCGGCGCCTCGAACACCTCCGGGGTTTCCAGGCGCGCCCGGCAACCCTTCCAGAAAGGCGTGAACACACGGTAAGGATCGCCCGACCTGGTTGCGACGGTCCAGGGCTCGAACAGTAGAGCGGCATTGGCGCTGCAAGCTGTGACGCCCGCCGCCCGGAGCCGCCGCTTGATGTCGCTGTCACGCAGGATGGCGGCGGGTTCGTAGAGTCGGTTCCAGTAGACCGCGTCCGCGTCCGTCTCATTGATCATCAGTTGGAGAACGTCGTAGGAGTTCCCGGTCCGCAGTATCAGACGCGATCCAAGCGCCCGGATGCGCTCCTGCAGGGACGCCAAACTTTGGTGCAGCCACCACCGACTCGCGGCTCCCGGGGACCAAGGGGACTCCTCGTGCGGCGCATGAATGTAGAGGGGAACCACTCTGTCGTGCTCTCGTACGGCGCTGGCGAGGGCCGGGTTGTCAGTAAGTCGCAAATCTCTGCGAAACCATACGATTGCGGTGGACACGGATGCTATCTCCCGGTGCAACGTTTCGGCTGGTCACAGGTTTGCGCCGGTACGCGGATGCGCTGCCGCACTTGGAATGGCGTCCCCACCTGTCCTTGGGCAAGACAAGAATGTGCCGCTCCGTGCGCTGAAAACGCCCGGTCCCGAACGACACGTGTACGCATCGTCCTCGGGTCGGTCAGCCTATCCGCAGAACCGCGATTACTGAGGGCGAACATCGGCGACGACGTGGCGCAGGGCGGCGAATATATTGTCGCCTAGGACCCGCGCGCCCGCCCCCTCTATCGCTTCCTCGCACAATCGAGACACCCGGCCGCCAACGTAGACTGGAATGTCGAGATCCGTGGTCAAGTCCCTGAGCTTGTCGCCCAGATCGTACCCGGCGGGCTCGGCTTTACCGGCCAGAACCACGGCAATCGCCCCGGACTGATTTGCAGCGATTGGCAATTCATCGAGCGGCAGGTCGGCGCCCAACAGCACAGCCTGAAGCCCGTGATCGAGCGCAGCGAGCCCAAAAAGCAATAGACCCGTGTCGTGGCGTTCATTGGGAAGGCAGGACAGGATCACCTTAGGCCCCCTCGCCCGTTTCGTTCTATGGTGCAAGCGGGCCCCCAACTTGTTACGAATGTAGGTGCTGAAAAAATGCTCCTGTGCGACGGTGCCGGTGCGATTTTGCCAGCGCCACCCAAGCTCCCGTAGTGTGGGCACGATCAGATGTTCGGATACGACGTCCACGGGGTACAAAGACACCGCTTCCGCGTACACCCCCTCGAGTGTCGTTTCGTCGAAGTTGGCAACACCCTCGACCATTCGCCGGCGGTAGCCCGCCCAAGCGTCTCCTGTGTCCTCGAGATCGGGGGGAGCCCGTTGGGTGTCGATGACTTCTGCGACCTGGCCGATCGATACGCCACTGTCCAGGAGAGCCAGGATTTGCCGTACGAGTTCGACATGCTCTTCCGTGTACACGCGATGGCCGCTGGGCGTTCGCCTGGGTTTGATCAGACCATATCGCCTTTCCCATGCGCGCAGCGTGACAGGATTGACTCCCGTGATCCTCGCCACCGTACGAATGGGATAGAGGCCCTGAACGTTTCTACGCCCGTCGCTCGCGTTGACAGTCCGCCTCGTCATAGCAATGCATCCAGAAACAGCCCAACGACAAAATTAGCACACTTTGACTATTCTTTTACAAAAATATCACAAATAATAGACAGCTCTCGCAGCAGAAGGCGGGTTGCGGCGAATGCTTAAGCAACGCTCGCAGGGCGCCCGATCTGCGCGTTCGTCCACTGTCGGTGTGCAGCGTCGAGATTGTCTTTGACGCGTGAGCGGACGAACAGGGTGATTTTCGAAGCCTGTAGCCCATTTTTCTCATCGGGTTGTCTGCGCAAGCAGAGCCACGGCAGCCCACGGGGGGCGTACGAGTTACCTGGCGGGTCGCGACGGGGCGAGTCCACGGGGCCGAAGCTACCAAATGGAGACGATTTTGTGACAATTCTTGGCGAAGCATTCCGACGTGCGCCTTTAGCCGCTCGAGTCCTCGGCCTAGCCGGTGTTATTCCCTTTGCCGTGTGCAGTGCCTCGCTGGCAGGCCTGGATTTCTGGCCTGAAGACCGTACCTGGCATGCGCTGCTCGCCTACGGAGCTGTAATTCTGAGCTTCCTTGGAGCTGTCCACTGGGGCTGCGCCATCGCACCGGGATCAGACAACGAAACGAGACTGTGGAGCGCGCTCGGCTTGAGCGTTGTGCCCGCCCTCGGTGCATGGTGTCTCCTTGTATTCACCCCACCCCCCGCAGCCGCTCTTGCCCTGTTGATGCTCGCGTTCGGCGGACAGTTCGCGGCAGACCGCGCACACGCTTACCTTCTCCCCGGCTGGTACCTGAATTTACGCCGGATACTGACAATACTGGTGATCGCCGCGCTCGGGGTTGCCTTTGCCTTCAGCCCGATTACGGGAATCGGCCGCTGAGCCAGGGATCGACCAAGAAAGGACGGGTTGAGCTCTGGACCGTCTGCGGCTCGGCGCTGGATGCCGCACGGTTCTTCGCGGGGATCGCCGATGGCGAGCCGCTGTTCACCGAATTCAGCCAGAGGAAGGACACGCTGCCCAGGTTCAGGGCGTCGATGCGCGAGTCGGAGGTGCAGGCGTTCGTCGT
>JBFGYN010000420.1:0-3630 GCA_041587415.1 Candidatus Competibacterales bacterium
AACAGGGTTCCGGAGTCCGCCAGCTCGAAGCGCCCGGCCCGACGACGGACCGCGCCCGTGAACGCGCCCGCCTCGTGGCCGAAAAGCTCGGACTCCAGCAGGTTCTCGGGCAACGCGGCGCAATTGATCGTGATCAGGGCCTGGCCCCATCGCCGCGAGAGGTAGTGCAGGCGGGCAGCGATGAGTTCCTTTCCCGTGCCCCGTTCGCCGATGACGAGCACCGGTCGATCGAGGGGAGCCGCATCGGAAACGCGGTCCAGGAGGTCCAGGAAACACCGCGAGGCACCAATTAGCGGTGGCAAATCCGGCGGCATGGCATTGGCGCATAATCCCAAATAAAATGGAATTACACCATAAATTGGCAACATCTACCATCACTCACGGCAGAAGCGTGAGCTGAAAAAATGAATTTTTCTTAACGAATTCAGATCACAATGATCGATTTGTTGGGCCTGGCACAGCCGATGCTCTATGGATGTCGCACAGTTGCAGAAACGTCACGGAGCACGGTCATGGGAATATTTTCGAGGCTCGCCGACATCATCAATTCGAACATCACCGCGACGCTGGATCGCGCGGAAGATCCGGAAAAGATGGTGCGTATGATGATCCAGGAAATGGAGGACACGCTGGTCGAGGTCCGGGCAAATGCCGCCAAGGCCATTGCCGATAGCAAGGAAGTCGAGCGCAAGCGCAACCGCCTGAACGAAGCCTGCGAAGCGTGGCAGCGAAAGGCGGAGCTCGCCGTCTCCAAGGGCCGTGAAGATCTGGCCCGCGGCGCCCTGCTCGAGAAAGCCAAGCTCGTGGACATGAGCAGCGGGCTGGGCGAGGAATTGGAGCACCTGGGCGAGGCGATGCGAAAACACGAGGACGACATCGTCAAGCTCGAAGCGAAGTTGCGCGAGGTCAAGGCAAAGCAGAAGGCGCTGGTCGCGCGAGAAGAGACGGCAAGATCCCGTATCAAGGTCCGTGAACGGGTCTATGACACCCGGGTGGACGACGCGTTCAAGCGATTCGAGCAAATGGAACGCCGCCTGGACGACGCGGAAGGCAAGATCGAATCTTTCGACCTGGGACGCGGCAAGACACTATCGGACGAGATCGCAGACCTGGAGGCGGAACACAGCGTGGAGGAGGAGCTATCCGCCATGCGCGAGCGGCTCCGCAAGCGGGCGGAGCCCAATGGCGACGAGAGGCACTGATAAATGGAATTTCTCGGATTCCTCCTGGTGCCGATGATTCTGTTGATGGTGATCGTCGCACCTATCTGGATCATTGCGCACTACCTCACTCGCTGGCGGCTCGCGAAATCACTGTCCGATTCGGACGAGAAGCTGTTGAACGAGCTTCGCCAACTGGCTGACAAACTGGATGAACGTGTCGGGGTGGTCGAGAAGATCCTCGATTCAGAATCGCCCCACTGGAGGAAGTGATCATGGCTCAGTCCATCAGGCCCAGAACCCACAGCCGCCTGTACCGCAACCCTCGGGACGGCAAGATCATGGGCGTTTGCGCGGGCATCGCGGACTACTTCGGGGCCGACCCCTGGGCCGTCCGGGCGGCTGCCATTGTCGGGCTGGTGTTCTTCACCGTCCCCACCGTCGCGGCGTATTTCATTGCTGGGGCGTTATTGGACGGGAAACCGGATGACCTCTACGCTGACGAGGCCGATGAGCAATTCTGGCGGAAAGTCCGCACGGAACCCGGCGGCACGGTCCACGACATGAAACGTCGCTTCGACGATCTGAACCGCCGAATACAGGGCATCGAAGCCTACGTCACCTCGAGGGAATACGAATTGAATCGAAATATTCGAGATCTGGACACCTGATCGAAAAGGCGCGCCAGTGAACTTCATTCCGCATTCTGAGAGCCGAGACGATTGCTTGTTGGGGGAAATGCTCGTCGGGTTGTCACGCGGGGCTGGGGTAAGTGCATCGACGCCGCGCGTGGACGAATCCGGACTTTGGTCTGAGCAACGAGCTTCCCGGCAACCGCTGCGCCGTCTCCGATCGAGCCGTCATTCGACTCGTCATTGGCTTTGGCTTGACTCTGCCTCGATCGCGGGCTAATTTTAATTCGTAAATTACCAGAACGAAATTTCGATATCTTGAGCGGTTAGGCCCGGGGGGAGGGGAGTCGCGCCCCGACGTACTGATGTACACAATAGAGTTCGGGCCATGCGCGGGAACAGTGCGGGCTGGTTTCTTTCGAAATCCGAGGATGTTTTCGTCCACCGCAAGCAGCCGAATTTCGCTTGGATGAGAAGAGCCTCGAACTGAGGTAGCAATCCAAACCTTCGTAGCAATCCAAACCTTCCTGGTGCGGCGCGCAGTGCCCGAGCTGCGGCATCTGCTGCTGCGATGAGTTGCCGCGACGAACTTGCGTCTGGTGAGCGCTCCTCGATCTTGCCAATACGACAGCGCGTTCACGAGACGTTGGTGGGCCATGGCGGGGGCGATCATTTACGAGAACCTGCCGATGCAAGCCGGAATTCGCTCTCGAGACTACCCGGCCTCACGAGCACCGAGGCCTGCAAGAGAAACTGCCGTCGAACGCCTGGTTGGATCAATGAGGCTGGTACTGGCCTCGTCCGCACTGCTCATAACGTATGTGGATCCCACCAATCCGGAACGCTTTGTTGGTTTCACCTACGTAACGCTCGGGCTATACCTCGCCTACAGCTTTGCCCTGTGGGCCGCTATGCGGCGAAATACTTGCCTTGTGCCGCCTGCCGTTGCCCCTTGGATCGACATGGCTTGGTCTGCCGTTCTGATAGGTCTGAGCGGAGGGACGAATAGTGTCTTCTTTTCGTTTTTCTTCTTCGCAATCATGGTCGCATCCTTTACACGAGGCTTCGTGTCGGGTCTCTGGGTAACTTTGATATCAAGCGTCTCATTTAGTGCAATCAGCTGGGCGTTTGCGCCAGCGCACATCCCTTCAGACTTGAACCAGTTCCTGCTTAGACCGGTATACCTATTGATCCTCGGCTATTTGATGGCGTACTGGGGAGAAAGCGAAATACAGCGGAAACGGCGCCTGACCTTGCTCAAGGACGTCAGCACCCTGTCCAATCCCCGATTTGGCGTCGACCGGACCCTCGGCGCCCTTCTCGAGCGATTGCGAGACTTTTTCGATGCCACGATGTGCGTGCTTGTGACGACGGACCAATTGCCGGGCGAATTCCGATTGCGTCGCGCCGATCTGCACAACCCTGAAGGCGCGATGCGTGCCGAGTCGATTTCGGCAGAGGTGGCAGGCCCGCTCTTGGCGCTCCCCACCGATCGAGGTCTGATCTACCGCGGTGAGCCGCGTTGGTGGGAACGGTGGCAAGCGACAGAAGCTCCGCCGTCGGCGGGGGCCGGTCACGGCGCGTCAACGCTGGACGTATCGCGAATCACTGTCGTACTCTCGGCCGCGTCGTTTCTAACGGCGCCGATTCACCTGCGGGGCTCCCGCAGTGGTCGCCTTTATTTGACCTCACAGCGGCGGAACCACTTTCACCCATCGGATTGCCGTTTCATCGCCCAGGTGCTCGACCACACGGTACCGATTCTCGAAAACATCGAGTTGGTCGATCGACTGGCTAAGGAGGCGGCCGAGACCGAACGCCGGCGAATCGTCCTCGAC
>JBFGYN010000421.1:0-3622 GCA_041587415.1 Candidatus Competibacterales bacterium
AGCATGAGCGGGCTGATCAGAATGACGATCGTCAACGCCAGCAGCCGATCTTCGAACCACTTGAGCGCATGGTCGAAGCCCACCATCGGGCATGCACTCAGGTTCACGATGGGGATGCCGGCCACCTCGGACAGCGACTGGTTGAGTAGCCGGAATTGGAACACGTCCGGCACCATTCGGATGTCCGCAGTGCAGTGGCGAAGTGCGTGCAGCACCTCCTTGATGCGCTCCTCGGCACGGAACGGAAATGCCAGCCAAATCTGATCGATGCGATTGTTGCGGGCAAAATCGCTCAATTCGCTGATGTTGCCGAGCACGGGATTCTCGCCCAAGTCTTCCAAGCGCTCGGGTTGCCGGTCGTCGAAGTAGCCAACCAAATCGAAACCGGCCCAAGGGGATTTTTGCAGCTGTCTGGCCACCCGGATCCCCAGGTCGCTGGCGACGACCAGCGCCACGCGGCGGCGGTTGAGTCCGCGAGTGCGCATGAACCGAAGCGCCAGGCGGGTGACCGATCGAAAAATCACCAGGGTGACCCAGCTCAGACCAAGCCACGCGAACACCCAGTTGCGATCGACTGGCGGATCGCCGGCGCCCAGGACGAATTCGACCGCAGCCATGCCTATGAACACCGAGAGGCAGGCGATCGTGGTCGTCCAGAGCTCGTTGACGACCGACGTCCCGCGCCAGGCTCGGTACAGTGAGAATCGATTGAATACGACGACGCCCAGGAACAGGGAAATCATCAACGCCATCTTGTACATCTGCGGCAAATCGAGGTCGCCGAAGCAGGCGAAATATGACCCCAGACCGGCCGCTAGGAGTGCCAGCAAGTCGAGGACCCGCATCGTGTACTCCAACACCACGGAGTGCTCGTGCAAGATTCCTCTGACCATGGCTTCTCTTGTTTCCCGTCGTCAGTCCGCCGGGGCACCGATTAACGTGCCGACGACCCGGGGGCCAACGCGTATCCGAACGTAAGGAAATGGGTTTCGTCGTTTCGCGGAACGGCTTGCGAGGCCGCCCTGTCGCGACCTGTGAGACTAGGCCCGCGCCTCGAGGAAAGCGCGGCAATATTTACGCCAGCCTTTTCGGCCCAATCATACTTGCCGTGCGCCGGCAATCAAGCGGCTTGGGGAAAATTCAGGCGCGCTCCCGGTCTTTCTTATCGTCGACGGCGCTGCCGGTGGGCTCCAGGCGAAGCCTGGATTCGGCTGCGACGCCTGCATTCTTCGCAGTCAATTCCGCCACCGGCGCGCGGTCTGCCGGTGACGGCGAATTCTCCTCGGGCAGCCGGCTCTCACCCCGAAACCGCCCCCCCTTTTCGATCACGAAATCACCGCACACCACATCCCCCGAGACGATGCCAGAGGCAACGATTTCGAGCGTGTCACATTGGACGTTGCCCGATACTTCGCCGCATACCACCATGCGTTTGGCGACCACATCTCCATCGATCCGACCCGTCAGACCCACGGTCACGTCGCGGCTGGTTTCCACCGCGCCTTGGATGACGCCGTCCACGTGTAGTTTGGCTTCCAGATTCAATTCGCCAACGAGGCGGGTTCCCTCAGCGATAATCGTGGTGCCGAATTTCCTGGTCGTCTTTTGATTGCTTTTGCCAAAGAGTCCCATGGGACACGCTCCTCGCTTTCGAACAAGGTATCGTACGTTTCCATGCCCCATTCGATGAATGGGACAGGGTCCAAGCGTTTGCGCAGATATCGGACCTCGTAGTGCAGATGCGGGCCGCTTACGCGTCCCGTTGCGCCGGTCTTCCCCACGACCTGTCCCTTCTCCACGAATTCGCCCGCGGCAACTTCGATGGAATCCAGGTGTCCGTAGAGGGTCTTGAAACCCAGGAAATGAGCGATGACGATAAGATTCCCGAATCCGGATTTCTTGTCCATGTTCGCCGACTCGACGATGCCGTCGGCTGCTGCATAGACAGGTTCGCCGAGTTCGGCGCGCAGGTCGACACCGCCATGAAACTGTCGTTTGCCGCCAAGGGGATGCTTCCGGAAACCGAACCCGCTGTTCAGGATTGGCTCTTCGGTGGGTGAACCACTGGGTACCAGCTGCAACATCGCGGACTTCTCCAAGGCAGTCTGGCTAGCCGTGTCCAAACGCTGCCGCATGTCGGCATCCGGGTCGGGCCGGAGGCCGATCATCACTTCGATCTCGGCGAGCTCGTCGCTCACTTGTTCGAGTTCCAGCTGCAGCGCCGCAAGTCGGGAAGTTGCCGAATCCAGTGAAGATTCCTTCTCGAAGATAGCGCCCTGTAGACGCTCAGCTTCAATTTGCAAGTCCCGGTGCAGCCGCTCGACGCGGTCACGGCGATGTTCCAGGGTTTCGATGTCCTGACGCATGATGATGATCGTGACGGCCGACAGGAACATGGCCGTTACAACGATCACCAACCCAGTGAGAGCAATGCGGCCCACAACCTGGGTCACCGAGTAGTGGCGGGTCCCGGTATAGTCTGTGACCGCAATGTTCAATCGATTTCGCACAGGTGCACCCGCTACTGCAAGGCCGCCTCCCCAGGCGCGTCGACGCGCGGACTGTCAACGGTAACACCGATAGACAAATTGGAGAACTTCGGCGCCCCCATTTCACGGCACGCGGCGCGTTCGCATCGGAGCGAGCGAAGCGATGCCAGGCGCGATAGGATGCGGTGACGGTGACACAGATTATGTACAATTCGGGGCGAAATCGATTGCCCCGAATCGGCGAGGCAGGCACGGGTAACGGGTGCCGAGTACCTCTGGCGCGCGGCGCGCATCCGATTCGAGTGGCAATTTTCGCCAGGCCGCCGAGGCATCGGAGCCGGGCAACAGACGGTGGGCCAAAAAGTCACCTCCATTTTGTCGATCCCGCCCGGGCGCCCCGTCCTCGATGGGCGATATCGACCGCAGCAGCAGACCAGGCATGCGCGACAAGCCCGAAATTCTTGGCTCGAAAATGATTGCCCGGTCGCAGCTGTTCCGGATAGAGCGGGTGGGACTGCGATTCCCGAACGGGGCGGAGGTCGAGTACGAGCGCTTGCTGGGCACCGCGCCAGGCGCGGTGCTCATCGTACCGATGCTGGACGCAAGCACAGTGCTTCTCGTGCGCGAGTACGCGGCGGGTACGCACCGCTATGAGTTGGGCTGCCCCAAGGGTCGGGTCGAATCCGGCGAGAACATCATTGAGGCTGCGAACCGAGAATTGATGGAAGAGATCGGGTTCGGGGCACGGTCCATTCGCCCGCTTCGCCGGATGACGATTGCGCCCGGATACTTGGGCCACACCACGAACGCCCTGCTTGCGGAAGACTTGTACGAACAGCGCTTGCCAGGGGATGAGCCGGAAGAAATCGAGGTGGTGGCCTGGGACATGAATCGGCTCGACCTATTGCTTGTTCAGGACGACCTGACAGAAGCACGCAGCATCGCCGCCCTGTTCCTCGCGCGCGAGCGCATGAGGCACGCGACTGGTCGAGAAGTTCGTGAGTAATTGCCTGATCGATGACCAGTCAGAGCAATCAGAAATCAGTCCATGAGGCGCTGCGCTATTGCCGAGGCCCTGTGGGGAATGCAGGCTAGTGCCCCGTCCCGTAAGCTCGTTGCATTTCAGCGGGGCG
>JBFGYN010000422.1:0-3620 GCA_041587415.1 Candidatus Competibacterales bacterium
AGGTCGAGGGGCAGGTACTCGACGTGAATATAGTAGAGCCCCGCCGGGATCCCGATGGCGATGGCGGCTACGGCAGCAATAACGAGACCGCGCCGTTTCGCGGTCTCTCCCGTAGACGTGATGTAGGGAACCGTGGCGAGCGGAGTGATCCCAAGCGCCCGGGTCAGGTCGGCGGGGCGACGTACCGTCTTGTTCAGGAATTCGAGAAGCACCACGAGGCCAATCGCGGCGCCGAGCGACGAAACGACACCCGAGGCGATGATCCTGGTGCGGTTGGGACGGAACGGCTTGCGTGGGACCACCGGCTGGTGAAGCACTGAAATCCGCTGACCCTTCGCGGTCAGTTCGATCCGCTCGCCCGTGGCCGCGGTTGCAAGACGATCTGTCGCACTGTTGTACCGCATACTGATGTTGTCGTAATCACGCTGCAATGCCTCGAGCGTGATCGCGTTCGCGGGCGTTCGCGCGATCGAGTCCTCGATTGCCGCCAGCTCCCGATCGATCTGCTCGACCTGCTCGTTCAGGTTCTCCATCCGCGAATCAATGTCGGCAAGCTGCATACTCAGGATCGCCTCGTTCGCGCTAATTTCAGTTGTCGGCTGTCCCCTGGACGCTCCGGCCGAACGCGCGATTTCTGCTTCGAGAGCCCTAATCTGAGTGCGGAGCAGTTTCACTCGTGGATTCTGCTCGGTGTAAATGGCGAGTGCCTGGCTCAGCTGGTCATTTAGCCCGTCCAGACGCTGCTGCTCGGGCGTTTTGGCGACAGCGGAGCCGGATTGGCCCGTGGCCTCGAAGATCTGGATGAGCCGCTCGCGCTGGTCCTCCAGACCGGTCTTGTCGCGCTGCAAGGAAGCGCGCCGCTCCAGAAGCATGGACTGTCGGCCCAGTCGGTACTCCATGCTCTCCGGAAGGGCATCAATGTTAGCGTTCTTGAATTCAAGAATACGCGCGCTCTGGCGATCAAGTTCCTCGCCCAGTCTCGCAACCTCCTGTTCGAAGAAGGCCAAGGTGTTTTCGGCAATTCCAGTACGCAGAGCAACGTTCTCGTCGAGGACGCGCGTGATGTAGTCGCTAACCACGGCCGCAGTGACCTCGGGGATTTCAGAGGTGAACGTGACCTCGAGATTTGTCGCGCGGTTCTGGCCGAAAGACGGGAAGAAACGCGTGTTGTCGCGCATCCGCTCCACAACTTCGTCTGGCGAGATGCTCGACCGGTCCGGGTACACGTTGTGCTTGTTTGCGATCTCGAGCAGGTTGGCGCGCGTGAGCAGCCGCTGCTGGATGATGTCGAGCTGTTCCGGTGCACCGGTCGCTACCGTTGAGGCAGCAAGATTGGTGGGAATTTGCGGCGCCTCGACGAGCAGAAGCGCACTTGCACGGTAGAGCGACGGCTGGAGCAGCGCGAAAACGACCACGGCGCCAGAGAGTGTGCCCGATACAAGGAGGACAAGAGGCAGACGATGAAGAACAATCGAAAGGTAGAATTTGATCTCACGTCTCATTGGAGAGCGTCCTCAGCACCAGCGTATCCTGCAAAAAAAACCCCGTCGCCTATGACCTGATCAACCGTCGACGAAAGGACCAGCTTTTCGTCTGCAGTCGCCGCGTAAACCATGGCAAAGTCGCAGAGCTGGTTCACGAGTCTCGGGATTCCGTGCGACGCCTGATAGACTCGATCGCAAGCCTGTTTGGTGAATTCATTGCCTTGACCGCCGGCAACCCGGAGCCGGTGCGAGATGTAGGCGGCCACGTTGTCTCTGTCCATGCCAGTGAGATGGAAGCTCGCGACGACTCGTTGCGAGAACTGGCGCAACTCGGGGCGCTGAATCATTTCCCTAAGCTCCGGTTGCCCGACGAGAACGAGCTGAAGCAGTTCGTCCTTGTTGGCATTCACGTTGGTCAACATCCGGAGTTCCTCCAATCCCTCGAGCGAGAGATTCTGCGCCTCGTCTATGATGAGGATACACCGCCGGCCTTCTGCGTACTCCTCGATGAGGAACTCCTGAAGCAGCTGGAACAGGTGCACGTAGTCGGAGAATCCCTGCGTATCGACGTTCAGAGCATAGAGTACCCATTGGATAAGGTCGCCGCGACTGCCTTGCGCGTTCGAGATTAGACCGACGGTCACGTCGTCCTCGATCGACTTCAGCAGCTTCTGGACAAGCGTCGTCTTTCCCGCGCCGACTTCCCCCGTGATCACAGTGATGGGCGACCGCGTCAGGATACCGTACTCGAGTATGGAGTAGGCACGGCGATGGAGCGGCGTCCAGTAGATGAAGTCCGGATCGGGAAGCAGCGTGAACGGACGCTCCCGAAGATTGAACTGCTCGGTGTAAAGTCCTGTATCGGACAACATCGTCAAAGTTACGGCTCCGGACCCGGCTCGCTGCACTGACACCACTAACACAAACCCGGGCAAGCTGCGTTGAGATCGGTGCCGGACGCTGCGGTTCACCTCGATCTGTACCGGAACGTCAGGCAAATTTCATCCCGAATACATGGTTGTGCGACATCTCTGTTTCCAGATTAAACACTTGGGCCACGTTCGGACCGGATTGGGCTCGACTAAGAACCTGACCACAGCAAACCGAACTTGTGAACGATCGGCCGTGCACCGGCAACTGCGTCGGCCCACGAATCCGCGATTCGAACACGAATCTGTTTCCCCATGGGCGACCTAGATGGTCTTCCGACGCCATTTGTGACG
The DNA here is from genome assembly GCA_041587415.1 of Candidatus Competibacterales bacterium. Taxonomy (GTDB): domain Bacteria; phylum Pseudomonadota; class Gammaproteobacteria; order Competibacterales; family JAHEDQ01; genus JBFGYN01. The sequence goes on from JBFGYN010000422.1 coordinate 2,708, forward strand.
GGATTATGTCCAACGGATCGTGCTTCTTGCGTCAGGCTGAAACGTCGAAATTCACCTCAAACCCCTTAAATCCTTGGATGAATCCGAGTTCAGAAATGGTTAGTAGGTTTTGGCCAATTTTCGGAGAATATGGATCAATTGCCGAAAGCGAACGTCAATGGTAGAAGTGAGGGTGGCCGGCTCATGCAGATATTTGCTGCTTGCAGGGCCCAGGCCGGGGGGGCGGAGCTGTTCTCCAGGTGTTTGGTAATTTAAGGGGCGCAGGCCGTGGTCGGTGAAGGTACATGACGGCTCACTTCGATTCATTAAATGACACCGGTTTTGCTGATCTTTGCGAGGGTCGCGTCGATACCGCACGACGGCCGGGCATATACCGGAATTTTGGCAAGCGCACGTTAGAGCTTTGCTTCCTTGCAGCGATGCTTCCGATCGTGGTCCCGCTGATGGCCGCGCTTGTCCTGCCAATCCTCCTTAATCGGGGATCGCCATTCTATTCACAACGACGTGTTGGCCGGAACGGCCGCGAGTTCGTCATGTGGAAGATCCGCACAATGGTTTCCGATTCCGACGAGCGGCTCGCACGATATCTGCGCGAAAATCCAGCCGCTCGCGAAGAGTGGGCTAGAAACCAGAAACTTCGCTCCGATCCGCGCATCACTCCGTATGGCCGTTTTCTGCGGAAGACGTCGCTCGATGAACTGCCACAGCTGTGGAACGTTCTGACCGGTGACATGTCGCTGATCGGTCCCCGTCCAATGATGCCGCATCAGCGGGCGCTCTATCACGGCACGTCCTACTATGCGCTCCGCCCCGGAATATCTGGATATTGGCAGGTCTCGGACCGCAACGAATCTGAGTTCAAGGCCCGGGTTGATTTCGACGATCTGTACGACCGGACTGTTTCGCTGGCGAC
>JBFGYN010000423.1:0-3600 GCA_041587415.1 Candidatus Competibacterales bacterium
GGGAATTTCACCCACTGAGAGAACGCGCCTTACACGGCGCACTGAAATATCCGGGCTAGCTCGCGGGTGGTTGATCGACCGCCTCGGTTGGCGTACGTCCGGAGAGCGAGATCACCGACTCCATGGTGTCCAGAACGCTATCCGGCAAATGACACTTCACCCCATGACCTTCCACCAGCTCCCGCATGGGGGGCAGCATCGTTTCGCATAAGTTCCCCTCCACCATGTGCTTGCGCGGGCATCGGGTCTGGAAGGGACACCCGGGGGGTGGATTCATGGCCGACGGGATGTCCCCCTCCAACACGATATGCTTTTTCACGGCCGACGTGTCGGCGATGGGCACCGCCGCCAGGAGCGCTTCGGTGTAGGGGTGGTAAGGCGGGGCGAATACCTGGTCGGTGCTGCCGTACTCGACCACATGGCCCAAATACATGACGACGACTCGATCCGCCAGGTAGCGCACGATTGACAGATCGTGGCTGATAAACAGCATGGTGGTCCGCGAGGAGCGCTGAATGTCCATCAACAACTCCGTGACTGCGGCTTGCACGGAGACATCGAGGGCGGACACCGGTTCATCTGCAACCACCACCTTTGGATGACCGGCAAACGCCCGGGCAATCCCGATACGCTGTTTCTGCCCGCCCGAGAGCTGACGTGGCTTGCGCCGATCGAACTCCCGTGGGAGTTTCACCAGGTCGAGCAGTTCGAGCATGCGTTCACGACGTTCCGCGGTGGAATTCCCGATTCGGAATTGCTCCAGCACTCGAATAATTTGTGATCCGACGGTGTGGCTGGGATTCAAGGTATCGAAGGGATTCTGGAACACCATCTGAACAGAGCTGACGGTAAGCGTATCCCGATCGTGGATCTCGATGGCGCCGATCTCCTTGTCGCCGAGATGCACGTGGCCGTCGGTGCGCGTCTCCAGCCCAAGCAGGATCTTGGCGAGTGTCGACTTCCCGCACCCCGATTCGCCCACGATCGCAACCGTCTCGGCTTCCCGGGCGTCGAGCGAAACGGATTCGTTGGCCTTGACAGTCCGCGCCTCACCCCCGCCGAATATCTTGTTCGCGGCGACGTGATAGTACTTCTTGAGATTGTCGACGCGCAGCACTATCTCGCCCGGCGTCACGGGGTCGTGCGCCGTTATGCCCGCGGGCGGTGCGTCCCAATCGATCTCCGCGACGCGGGCACAGCGGGATGCGTGGCCGGATTCGTTTGGAACAGGTTGCATGTGCACTTCCCCCACGTCACAGACGCCACGCTCGAAGTGATCGCAGCGGGGACCGAAGTTGCAGCCCGTGGGGCGCTCGTGGGGCAGAGGAAGCTGGCCTGGAATGGTCATGAGTGGGTGTTCGTTCTTGTCGGCACCCGGAAGTGGAATGGAGCGGAACAATCCCCGGGTGTAGGGGTGTCTCATCCGGTCAAACACCTCTTTCACCGTGCCGGTCTCAACCGCCTCGCCGGAATACATCACCGTGATTCGGTCACAGGTCTCGAGGATCAGTCCAAGGTTATGGGAGATAAAAATCATCGACGTGCCGAAGCGGTGACCCAGGTCCCTCACCAGATCGACAATTCCGGCCTCGACCGTCACGTCCAAAGCCGTCGTCGGCTCATCGAGCAGCAGCAGCGCTGGTTGCGACAGCAGCGCCATGGCGATGACGATTCTCTGCTGCTGGCCACCGGAAAGTTGGTGGGGGTAGGAGTCGGCGATGCGCTCCGGATCCGGTAATCGCACCGCACCCAGCATGTCAATGACACGCGTACGGGCCTCGCTCTTCGACGCACCCTCGTGAATCGTCAGCACTTCCGTCAGTTGGTCGACCACGTGCATGGCCGGATTCAGACTGGCCATGGGTTCCTGGTAGACCATGGAGAGCTGCGACCCACGGATGTCGCGCAATTCCTCAAGGGACATGTCTACCATGTCACGGCCCTTGAACTTGATCGAGCCGCCGACGATGCGACCATTCTTGCCGAGATCTCGCATAATCCCCAGCGCCACGGTCGACTTGCCGCATCCCGATTCACCGACGAGCCCCATGGATTCCCCGGGCATCACCTTGCAGGAAAAATCCATAACCGCCGGAATCTCACCGGCGCGAGTGAAGAACGAGATGGAAAGATTTTCGATTTCCAGAATCGGTTCGGCCATATGTCTGGTCGCCTCAGTCCTTCAGAGACTGCTCACGCAGCCCGTCCGCCAGTAGGTTCAGCCCCAAAACCAGGGTCGCCAGCGCCAGGGTCTGCGGCAGCACGATGGTCGGGACGATGCGGATAAAGCCACGCGTCTGATTGATCATGGATCCCCAGTCGGGTGATTCCGGTGCCAGGCCAAGGCCGAAAAATCCGAGCGTACCCAGAAGGATAGTCGTGTAGCCAATGCGTAGGCACGCATCCACGATCAGCGGCCCCCTGGCGTTGGGCAAGATCTCCCACAGCATGATGTACCAGGCGCCCTCCCCGCGCGTCTGGGCAGCGGCAACGTAGTCCCGCGTCTTGATGTCCATGGTCAGGCCACGCACGATTCGAAACACACCGGGGGAACTCGCGAAAACCACCGCGGCGAAAATGTTCAATTCATTGGGATCCAGGCCGACGATTCCCAGCGGGTCGGCGTTGAAAACCAGACCGAGGTACAACCAACCTCCCACGAGCAACGTGAGCGTCATTTGCACTGCGAACAGAAGGGGCCTGGCCGCATAACCTGTTCGAAACAAAAGCCCGAACAAGATGATCGGAAAGACGAAAAACACGGCCGCCATCACCGTTGGCAGCGCCGTTTCACGAACGCCCGGGGTCACCAGAAGATAGAACAGCAGGATAACGGGAAAGGCGAGAACGAGATTTGCGAGAAACGAGAGCACCGTGTCTGTGCGCCCACCGTAATAGCCGGCCGGCAAACCGAGGGTTACCCCAACCAGAAAGGCGATGAGCGTCGCCGCCGGCGCGATGGTCAATACGAATCGGGACCCTTGCACCATACGGCTGAACAGATCACGGCCCAGGTTGTCCGCGCCGAAGTAGAGTGGTATGCCGCTTTCCGCGTCAACCACTCCTGGCGGCTTGCGCTTCAGCAGGGCGAACTGTTCGATGGGATCGAACGTCGCAATGACGTCGGCGAACAGCGCCGTGAGAATCCAAAAGAGCACAAGGGCGATTCCGGCTATGCCAACGCCGCTGTCGTACAAATGGCCGTACAGACCGAGTTTTCCCTTGAAGGCGAAGCTAAACCCCATGATCACGGCAAGACTGAGCCAAACGGGCCAAAACTGACCGAGCACGCCTGCCCAGATCTCGAGAGCTCCAATCGTTTGCATGGCTAGGTACTGACTCGTATGCGCGGATTGAGAAACGCGTATCCGACATCGGAAATGAGTTGTGTCAAGATCACGACCGCCACGGAAACCAGGGAGCAAGCCAGCAGCAAATCGATGTCATTATTGTCTGCCGCCTCGACCAAAACCCAGCCAAAACCTTTGTAATTAAAAAGTTTTTCGACAATTACGACCCCCGTAAGCAACCATGGGAATTGCAACATGATTACGGTGAAGGGCGCGATCAGCGCGTTTCTCAGCGCGTGTTTGGTGACGA
>JBFGYN010000424.1:0-3544 GCA_041587415.1 Candidatus Competibacterales bacterium
GATCCGCGGCAATTGCGGCCTGCAGGGCATCCAAGTCCATGCGATAGGCGTGGTCGACGGGAATCGAGCGCAGAGCATCTTGTCCCAGCCCCAAGATGTCGAACGCGCGGGCGACGCAGCTGTGTGCTTCCACCGACGTGTAACCGACAAGGGAACCTTCGCTTGGCAATAATCCTCGCCGGCGAACATCGTACCCGGCCTTGTCGTACCGGGCCGCGGTAAGTGCAATCAGTGTCGCGATGGAGGTGCCGCTTACCACAAGACCACTCGCGGTTGCGGGAAAACCCAACAGCCGCCGAAACCAGTCTATAACCTGCCTTTCCACGTAGATGGCACCGTGGTCGCGGCCGCCCAGGTTCGAGTTCATGGCGGCGGCGACGCATTCGGCAATGATACTGCCGGCGTTCCCGGAGCCGTGAACCCACCCGAAAAATCGCGGATGAGTATTGCCGGTCGAGTACGGAAGCACCAGGTTCATGAGGTCGTCGCAGACTTTCTCAGAGCCCTGGGATTCCATCGGCGGTGGTTCCGCGAGGGCCGACTTGATCTCCTCTGGCACCGGTTGCCATACCGGTCGGTCGCGTACGCCTTCTACGTGGTCAAGGGCCAAATCCAACATGCGGTGAGAAAGCGCACGAAATGCCGGCCAATCGGCGGGATCCAGCGACTGCTCCTGAACCTGGTGGAATTGCGCATCTTTGTTCAAACTCGTTACTCCAGTTCGGTGCCATTCGAATGTACGTAGCCAAGGGGGGATTTCCAGATCGCGCCCGCTTCACCGCTGCGCGGCTCGGGCGGGCTCCGCCGCCTTTTCCGGCGAGTTTCGTGGGCTGGATTGAGAGCGTTGCCGCCGCGGGTCGGGTGTACCGATCTGCGCCTGATCGCGGTGCCCAGCCTAGCTTGTTCTGGTTGCCTCCAGTGACTCGGAAATGATCTCTGCAATAAGGACGCAGTCCGACTCGTCGAACGTCAGCGGAACCCGGACATCACACAGCACGGACAGCACCTTGCGTGTGTTTGGCAGATCCCTGTGATCCTTGATGTAGCTCCAGCTATCAAAACGGCTCGTGTACCCGGTCGGTTGTGCCGCGCCGAACCACTTCACCGGCACGCCGCATTTGTCGCATGTGGCGACAAATGCGGCCATTTGCTCCGCTGAAAATTCGGGGATGGAGAACTGTATGGAACTGCCGACGAATTCTTCGTGCTCCGGGCGGTTCCGGAGACGAACGCCTGGAATCTCGCGCAGTCTCTGCTCAAGGGTGCGGTAGAGTCGATTCCATCGCTGGCAGGAATCGTCCAGGGCGCGAAGCTGGGGCCGCAATATTGCGGCGCGGAGATTGTCCATGCGGCCGCTGTAGTTCGGTACCTCCAGGCGCATGGGCTCGAAGCTCTCGGCCGGCGGCGCGGCCAGGTGCCGGCCGTACAACATGTACGAGCCCGAGTGGATGATTGCCCGGCGCATGACGTCCGCGTCGGTGGTGGTCAGGAACCCACCTTCCCCCGAATTGATGTGTTTGTACGTCTGGGCGCTGAAGCACGCAACCGCGCCGAATGTCCCGCTCATTCGACCCCGCCATCTCGCGCCCATGGTGTGCGCGCAGTCCTCGATGAGCGTCAGGTCGTAATCCCGACAAACACTGAGAATGGCTTCCATATCGCCGATGTGCCCGCGCATGTGCGACAACATGAATACATGGGCGCCCGAGTCGGCTGCGGCCCGCCTCAGGTCTTCCACGTCGACCGTGTAGTCATCGCCGGTTTCTACGAGCACCGGCCGCCCCCCGGCGTTGTGGATTGAGCCCGGAACAGGGGACAGGGTGTAGGCGTTGCAAAGTACCGGGTCGCCGTGGCCGAGCCCGATGCTGCGCAGCGCAACGTGCAGGGCATAGCCCCCGGACGCACAGGCCAGACAGTAGGGCACGTCGAGGTATTCGGCGAACTCCTGCTCCAGCAGAGCCGTTTCGCCCGCCTCACCTTCGAGCACGTTGTAGCGGTGTAGACGCCCACTGCGAAGTACCGCGACGGCGTGTTCGATCCCCTCCTCGGGTATGGGCTCCTGTTGGGTAAATGACTTGGTGAACGTCTTCACGGCATACCCCGACTTGTTTCAGTGGTGCTTCTGTGCATAAACGTCGAAACCCCAGTCCTTCTGCGGAAAGTATTTCCGCAGCCGCCGATCGCTGGCGCGCGCGTGGCGTTCCATGCCCTCGACCCGCGAGATGCGAGACCAGACTGCGCTGAATACGGCGTTGGCTTCCTCGCTGATTTCCTGGTAGGTCAGCACCTTCATGAACTTGTGAACATTCAGCCCGCCGCTGCATCGACCGGCACGCATGGTGGGCAGGATGTGGTTAGTGCCCGAGCACTTGTCACCGTGGGTGACCGTGCTGCCTTCGCCCAGGAAGAGCGACCCGTCATTGTTTAGGTTCCGCTTCCACCACGCCAGATCTGTCGCGAACATTTGCAGATGCTCGGACGCATAGCGGTCGCTCACCTCCACCACCTCTTCGCGGCTGTGGCAGAGAATTGTCTCACCGTAGTCGCGCCAGGCGGCGTGGAACACCTCGGCGTTCGGCATCTCGTCGCCCACCGCCGGGACCCGTTCCATCACCCTGTTGGCGATCGTCTCGGAGGTCGTAAACAGCCACACCGGTGAGTTGGTGCCGTGCTCTGCCTGGGGCATCAGATCTACGGCGATGGTCATGGGGTCGGCGGTGTCGTCGGCGATGATGGCCGATTCAGCGGGCGTGGCGAAGACGTGGATGCCAACGCTGCCGGCGCACTGGACGGGTGAGACTCGTTGACCAAGGCGAACGCCCGTTCGGTCATGCGTCGGTCCTCGGCAGTCGCTTTTGCCCGCTTGATGTGTTTCATGCCGATCCGTACTGCAGCGCTCTGGAATAATGGAACCCTTAATGCGTGAGAATTTTCGACAGAAAGTCATTCGCCCTCACGCCACGAGGAGTGCCGAAAAACTCGTCCTTCGAACAATCTTCCTGGATGGCACCACGATCCATGAAAATGACGCGATCCGCAACTCGTTTCGCAAAGCCCATCTCGTGGGTCACGACCATCATCGTCATGCCGTCCTTGGCCAGCTCGGTCATCACGTCTAGCACTTCATTGATCATCTCAGGATCCAGTGCCGAGGTGGGCTCGTCGAACAGCATGGCAATCGGATCCATGGCAAGCGCCCGGGCAATCGCAACGCGTTGCTGTTGACCACCGGAAAGCTGGGCCGGGAACTTATCCTTCTGATCGGCAAGGCCAACTCGCCCGAGGAGATCTACACCCCGAGTCGTCGCTTCGTCGCCGCCTCGGTTCAGCACCTTGAGCTGCGCCAGCCTGATATTCTCGATGATGGTCATGTGAGGAAACAGTTCGAAATTCTGGAATACCATGCCAATCTGCGCACGGAGCTTTGGAAGCTTCGTGCTTTTGTCGCCGACCGATATGCCGTTAACCTTGATGGTGCCCTTTTGAAAAGGCTCCAGTCCGTTGACGGTTTTTATCAATGTGCTCTTGCCGGAACCCGAGGGGC
>JBFGYN010000425.1:0-3534 GCA_041587415.1 Candidatus Competibacterales bacterium
ACCCGGCTAATTTCCCACACCTTCGGACATGCCACCGGTGCCGAGGAGACCTGTGAACTCGGATGCGGGCATGGGGCGGCCGAAATAGTAGCCCTGCATCTCGTCACAATCACTGGCTTTCAGAAACGCCGCCTGATCGGCCGTTTCAACGCCCTCCCCTGTCGCGGTGAGTCCAAGATTATGAGCCATGACGACAATCGCGGTCGTCAACGCGGCGTCCCGTGGGTCGGAGGTGGCGCTTGATACGAACGATCGGTCGATCTTGAGTCGATCGATGGAGAAGCGCTTCAGATAGCTGAGCGATGAATAACCCATGCCGAAATCGTCTATGGAAACATTGAGCCCGAGCGCACTGAGTTCCTGAATCGTGCGTACCGAACTGTCCATGTCTTTCATCGTGCTGGTCTCCGTTATTTCCACACCGACCCGACCGGGATCGCAGCCCACCTCGACGACGATGCGTCCGATCGTCTCGGTGATGGTGGGCAAATAAAGCTGGCGCGCGGAAAGATTCACGTCGACCCGTAGACCCGTCCCGGCCTCACTCCACATTCGGACCTGCTCGCATGCCGTTGCCAGCACCCACTCTCCGATCGGCACAATGAGTCCGGATTCCTCTGCAACCGGAATGAATTCCGCCGCACTTCTCAGATCCTGGCCATCCTGGCGCCAACGCAACAACGCCTCGGCAGCCACGATCCGACCGTCACGGCAAGCCACCACTGGCTGGTAGAACAGCTCGAATTCGCCGCGCTTCAATGCGCGCCGCAAGGCACTTTCCATTTGCAGTCGCTTCCGCGCCCGGCGATCCATATCGCGTGTGTAGAACTGGAAGCCACCGCCGCCTCGCTCTTTGACCCGATACATGGCGATGTCGGCATACTTGAGAAGATCGTCGGGATCGTTTCCGTCCCGGGGATAAACACTGATCCCGATGCTTGGCGAAACGAGACATTCGCTTTCCGCGACCATCAATGGGTTCCGAAAGCATTCCAGATATTTTCGGGCAGCAACTGCAGCCCCCCAAGCGTCGTGCAAGTCGCCCACGACAATGACGAACTCATCCCCGCCTACACGGGCCACCGTATCCGCCCGGCGGCCCACTCCCGTGAGCCGCGAGGCGACTTCCACCAGCAGTTGGTCGCCAGCGGCATGTCCAAGCGCGTCATTGACGGCCTTGAATCGGTCCAAATCGACGAATAACACAGCAACGTGAATGCCTGTCCGGTTCGCGCGCGCGATTGCGCGCGTGAGGCGGTCCATGAGAAGACTTCGATTGGGGAGGTCCGTCAAGGCGTCATGTGTCGCCTGGTGGGCGATGCGTTCCGACAGCTCATGATTCTCCGTGATATCGGTTATCGCGAACACGGTCCCGGCCCATGTTTTTTCTTCCTGCCTCAGGGGTGCATGGGATATTTGAACGACGAAATGACGCCCGTCGCGGCGGGTCAGCCGTTGCGTCGGAACGATACCCACCCGTTTGCCCTTTGCAACGTCGGACAGAAATCCGTCCTCTCCGTTCTCGCCGAAGTTGACGATCTCCGCAAGTGGCCTCCCTCGCACCTCTTCCGCTCGGAACCCGGTGAGTTTCTCGGCCACCGGGTTCATGTATTGGATGTCGTTCGAGGAGTCGACCGTAACGACCGCATCGGCGATCGATTCCAGCGTAATCAAAGCCCTATTTCGCTCCCGGGCAAGAGCACGCGAAGCGGATCGCAATCGGAGCGCCATCCAGCTGGGATAGCCGGCGGCCACACCGAGCAAAGCGGCGGCAGAGGGAAACCAAATTTTCCCTACCACAGCGAGCACGACCGTGAGCGCCAGCGTGAGCGCAAACGACAGCAGCGCAAACACTGCTCCGCGCACGGTACCGATGAGCGGGTAAATCAGTACCGGAATCAGCACCAGCAACGCCGTCAGGGTATACACTGGCACCGCGGTCATTGGAACGATCATGGCACCGTCCAACAGACCGGCCAGTATGTTCGCGTTCACTTCGACGCCGGGCATTGCCCGCGATGCACTCTCCACCGGGACTGCCAGATATTTTCCCAATCCAACGGCGGTTACGCCGACCAAGACGAATTTGTCCCGGAATTCGTCGTCCGTGACGGCTCCAGAGACCACCTCGAAATAAGAAAAGCGCGTAAACCCAGGTTGGTCGCTCGCGAACGGAATGAGTACCCAGTTGTCACGAATCCAGGAATAAGGGCTGGATGGTTCCTGCGCTTCTCGCTGCCAGCCCCTGGGCGCTAGGCCTTGTGGGTGCGCGGCGACTTGGAGCATGGCTGCGGGGAAGGCGGGCCAGTGTGCGCTGCCGAGACCGGCACGTAGGTACGTGCCCCGGCACACGCCATCGGGATCCAATTCCAAGTCGGAATGTCCGAGCGCCGCCGGCTGAAAAATGGGGGCGGGAAGGATTTCGACCAGGCCCGAATTGGGAAAACGCTCGAACGCCACGGGCAGAATCACGCGGCCGCTACGGCGAATCGCGGCGGCCAGCCGGACATCGCCGTTTGGGTCGGTTGAATTCGGCTCGGAAAGAATCAAATCCAGCCCGATCGCTTTGGCACCGGCCGACGTCAGCCGTTCGACCAAAGGGGCGTGAGTGCCCCGAGACCAAGGCCACCGACCGAGTGCCTCCAGGCTAGCATCGTCGATGGCAACGATGACGATCTTATCCGGCGGCGCCCTCGACCAGGACCGAAGTTGCCAGTCGTACAGTAATCGGTCCCAGCGCCAAAGCCACCCCGATTGCAGTACGAGAAGCACTGCCGCCGCGACCAGCACCGGCAGGACCACGCGTTCCAGGCGATTGGCTCCCTCTGTCGGGTCGACCCTCACAGGATCACGAGAATGATTCCGAGCACGATTGGCACGACCGCCGGCCAAAAGGTATCTGGCGGAATGTAGAGGCGCTGATGCGGACCGAACGGCCCGGCAAAGCCGTCCGTATCGATGGTCCGGATTCTAATGAAATACTCACCGAAGTCCGGCTTCGGCACCGACGCTTCGGGAGCCTCCGTTATGGCCGAGAAAATCACCTGTCGAAAATCGGTGTCGCGCGCCAATTGATATTCGAACCGTTGCCCGGGGGTACCTGCCCGCCAGCGGAGTGCGAGCCGCTCATCTCCAAGCTCGGGAGTTTCGAGAGCCGGGCTCTCGGGAGCCGGCCGCAGGATGAACTCCTGTGGGTCGCTGAACGGGCCTACCTCTCCACCCGCACGGGTGGCAATCCGCCAATGGTACTGCCCAGGAACGAGTTCCGTGGGTGCCGCAGCTTCTGGTTTTGCCAGATCATCCATTTCGAGGATGAGATCGGTGAAATCGGGGGCCTTCGCGAGTTGGAACAGGTAGCCGTCCGCTGCGGCTGGTTCGGACCACGAAAAGACCGGCATGGCCGTTCGGACCACTTGGCCCGGTCCTGGGGCGACGGCAAATGGAGGTTCGGGTCGCGCATCCAATTCGATTCGGGCGCTCGCGTCCAAGCCCTCCAATCCGGAGTCGTCGATGGCACGAACCCTGAGCGCATAG
>JBFGYN010000426.1:0-3533 GCA_041587415.1 Candidatus Competibacterales bacterium
AAGCGCTTCTGCACGATCGAGAATGCGGTCGAGATCAGCCATAACCAGTGAGCTCAGGCAACTTCAACGAAAGTAGTCCGGCTCATTGCCCGGTTTCCACTTGATGTTGCAGCCCATGCTTGGCATCTGATCGGGCGCGGGCGAGCCGCCGGCCAGCAACGCCGCGGTCGCGGCACGGAGATCCTTCCCCGTGACCGGAATGTCGTTGCCGGGCGTGCTGCCGTCAAATCTGCCCCGATACACGAGCTTGCGGTCGCGGTCGAACAGAAAGAAATCAGGCGTGCAGGCCGCCCGGTAGAGTTTGGCGACAATCTGGGTTTCGTCGAACAAATACGGAAACGAGTAACCCGCCTGCTTCGCCTCCGCCACCATCATATCGGGCGCGTCAGCGGGGTAATGGTCCACGTCGTTGGAATTGATGGCAATCGTCTGAAGTCCCGACGAGGCAGATTCTTTGGCAAATTCTGCAAATCCGCGGCGGATATGCTTCACGAACGGGCAGTGATTGCAAATGAACGCGATGAGAAGCGCGTCGGCGGACGCGAAGTCCGAAAGTGCCGACATTCGGCCTGTCACCGGATCGAGAAGGCGAAAGTCGGGTGCGGATGTCCCGAGCGGGAGCATGGTAGATTCTGTTCTGGCCATTGAATGTCCTTCGTGTCCTGCAGCCGGTCGCGACATTATAGGCGACCAATCTCACACCGTGGTCGCAGCATCTGGACAGACACAGGTGATCGACCTAGCCTTTCGTATCAGTACGACGGCTGTGGTCGGATGCCTGAGGACGCGTCAGCGGGCTGCAGTGTCGGCAAGCCCTGATCTAGCCACGCGTTCGCGCCGGCGTGTTTGCGCTCGCGGGGCAAGGCGCGACGAGTGCGTTTTGCTCGTTGCCGATGAGCGAGCCGCGACGCCGTCACGCGGGGGCGCAAGTATGGCTTGGGGGCTCCCTCCCTGGAGCAGGAGCCCAGCCTGGCATCCCTGCGAGCCCTGTTGGCGTTTCGTCCACAAGGGCGCAGCGGCGGTGTTCCCCGGTTTGGCCGTACAATGGTGACGGCGCTGCGCTGGGCACCTAGCGTCTGCGCACTTGTGGATCGAAACGCGGTCCGCGCGAGTAGATCAGGTTCCCCGATTAGGAGGTCACATGTTGGTCCGCAAGTCTGTGCTCGTGCCTGCCATTGTTGCTGCTATCGCGGTCATTGGAATGACGGGGTATGCCCAATCCGCCGAGCGACGGTTCATCACGATCGGCACGGGCGGGGTCACCGGTGTCTACTATCCGACCGGCGGCGCCATCTGTCGACTCGTAAACAAGGGCCGGCGCGAGCACGGCATTCGCTGTTCCGTCGAGAGTACCGGCGGTTCGGTTTACAATCTGAATACGATTCGTGCCGGGGAGTTGGACATGGGTGTCGCACAGTCCGACTGGCAGTACCACGCCTACAACGGGACGAGCCATTTCAAGGATGCGGGCCCGAATCCTGATCTCCGCTCCGTATTTTCAGTTCATAGCGAGCCGTTCACCGTCGTCGCGCGGAAGGATTCGGGGATCCGGCGGTTCGACGATCTAAAGGGCAAGCGGGTCAATATCGGCAATCCGGGATCTGGTCAACGCGGCACAATGGAAGTCGTGATGGCGGCGAAGGGGTGGACCAGTAGCAACTTTGCATTGGCAACGGAATTGAAATCGGCCGAACAGTCGCAGGCTCTTTGCGACAATAAAATCGACGCCATGGTTTTCACCGTCGGACATCCCAGCGGTTCGATTCAGGAAGCGACCACATCCTGTGACGCGATTCTCGTGGAAGTGAGCGGTGGAGAAGTCGACAAGCTCGTGGAGGAGAACCCTTTCTACGCCTATGCAACCATTCCCGGCGGCATGTACCGGGAGAATGCCGAGGACGTGAAGACTTTCGGCGTCAAGGCCACGTTCGTGACGTCCACGGCGTTGCCGTCTGAGGTCGTAACCACTGTCGTGCAAGCGGTATTTGACAATTTCGACGATTTTCGGCGGCTGCATCCCGCGTTCGCCCACCTGAAGCGCGAGGATATGATAAGGGACGGCAACACCGCGCCACTGCACGAAGGGGCGAGCGAGTATTTCAAGAAAGCCGGGCTGCTAGACTGAGCAGTGCCTGAGACGCGATGCTGCGCCAATTGCGAATGCGTTTCCGCAGGCGAGGCCGGATGGGTTACGCGCCATAGAAGTTCTCGCTTCCCATGGCGCGAGATTCGAGAATGCTCGAGCCCGCCCGAACCGCTATCCTTTTTTGGCGGTGAAGGGCCCTTGGGGCTGCGGCTTCAAGGTGGCTGGCTGTTTTTCTACTTGTTGGTCGGTGAATACGCCGCACATTGGGAGCATCCAATTGCCCACTGCCCAAGCCAATGGGCTAACCCTGGCTTATCGGATTGACGGTGATTCTACCGCCCCCCCACTCGTGCTGATCATGGGGCTGGGCTCGCAGCTGACCACCTGGCCTGACGAGTTCATCGATGCGCTTCTGGAGAGAGGCCTGCGCGTCATTCGTTTCGACAATCGCGACATCGGTCAATCGTCCCGGCTCAATACTGGGCCCAGGGTCAGCATGGCCAGGGAAACGGTCAAATACTTGCTTGGCATCCCGATTCGGCCCCCCTACACGCTGGAGGACATGGCAAACGACACCGTTGGCCTGATGGATTCGCTTGGGCTCGAGAGTGCCCACATCATCGGCATGTCCATGGGTGGCATGATTGGGCAACTCGTCACGGCCTGCCACCAACACCGTGTCCGCAGTTTTACGTCCATCATGTCCACCACCGGCCGGCGGGACTGCGCCAGGCTCGATTCGGTCTCCGACTGAACATGGTCAAACCGCGGCCCCCCAGCGTGGAACGCGAGACCAGTATTCAAAATTCGATTCGGATGTGGCGTCGCCTCGGCAGTCCCGGCTACCCGGCGCCGGAAACCTGGCTCCGGCAGCGCATCGAGCGGGACTACGACCGCTGCTACTACCCGCTTGGCATCAGCCGGCATTTGCTCGCAGTGATGGCTGCACGGGATCGCACGACGCTGCTCAAAAGCATCCGCGTTCCAACGCTGATCATCCATGGCCGGGACGATCCCCTCGTCCCCGTTGACGGCGGCGAGGACACGGCCAAGTGGATTCCCGGCGCGAAGCTCAAAGTGTTCGACGGCATGGGGCATGACCTCCCGATGCAGCTGATTCCCGAGATTGCGGACCTCATCGCGGAGCACGTGCGGATCGCTGAATCCTCACATGAGCCCTCCCCTGCGACCGTAAACTAGCTAGCCCGAACGTTGCACCAGGACGCTCTGACTTGGACCATTACGTTAAGTAAAACAGTGAGTTGTGATCATATTAGCAAGTGGCACTATGTCACCGTGGACGCTATCCGGTTTTTCGCGGGTCCTGGCCGACCATTTCGCGGGATCGCACGGCAAGTCGATGTCTCGCATCGACTTTTGCACGATCACACGAGCTGGACTGACCAGCCCTCCGCGAAATTCCCGGATCCCGATGCAACGTCCGGGC
>JBFGYN010000427.1:0-3512 GCA_041587415.1 Candidatus Competibacterales bacterium
GACACGAAAGTTCGAGCTGCGATCTCCGATTTGCCAGGCATCTTCATAGATGCCCTGTTCCGTGTCGATCAAGGTCCAGCTCCTGGCCATGCCAAACTCCTCGCAAAACCACAAAAAGAACGATTGCGCCTCGTCTGCCCCGTCCTCCTGCGTTGTTCCCTTCTCGGGTTCATCAACTGCTCGCATGAGGGACCAAGCTTGCAGCCCCCTATGGTGGAATGATCTCCTCCGATGCCCGGCGCATCTCCGATAGCCATTTGTCGTGCACTGCGACCTGCCTTTGCCGCAGGGGGTCTCAGAACTAGTCAGCGCGCCGGGAATTGAGTGCCTTGTAGCGATTGGCAAGCCCGTTCGTGGAGCTGTCGTGGCTTTCGACTGGATCGTCCGCTTCCAGCTCCGGAAGTATCCGGTTGGCGAGTTGCTTGCCCAATTCGACACCCCACTGGTCGAACGAGTTGATCTCCCATATGACGCCCTGGACGAAAATCTTGTGCTCATAGAGTGAAATCAGCGTACCCAGCGTTTTGGGATCCAGGCGTCGGTAAAGTATGGAATTGGTGGGTCGATTCCCCTGGAAAACTTTGTGCGGCAGAAGCCTGTCCAATGCTGCTCCGGACAGGCCCTGACCCTGCAACTCCGCGCGTGCTTCATCGGCGGTCTTTCCGCGCATGAGTGCCTCGGTCTGCGCGAGGAAGTTCGCAATCAATATCGGATGGTGGGATCGAAGCGGATGTTGCGGCTCGACTGCCGCTATGAAGTCGGCCGGAATGATCTCCGTGCCCTGGTGAATCAACTGGTAGAACGCGTGCTGCCCATTGGTGCCGGGCTCGCCCCAGATGATCGGCCCCGTATCGTAATCGACATGCCGCCCTTGCCTGGACACGTATTTGCCATTGCTCTCCATGTCTCCCTGCTGAAAATAGGCGGGAAAACGGTGCAGGTACTGATCGTAGGGCAGAAGCGCGTGGCTTCGGTAACCTGCAAAATTCCGATACCAGACGCCAAGAAGGGCGAGAAGCACAGGCATGTTTTCTTCGAGCGGTGCCGTCCTGAAGTGCTCGTCCATGGCATGGGCGCCTGCCAGCAATTCCTCGAATCGATCCATTCCGATCGCAAGCGCAATGGGCAATCCAATGGATGACCAAAGGGAGTAGCGACCGCCGACCCAATCCCAGAATTCGAACATGTTGGCCGTGTCGATGCCGAATGACGATACGGCTTCTCCGTTTGTGGACAGTGCCACGAAGTGCCGCGCAGTCGCGGCTTCATCTCCGAGGGAATCGAGCAGCCAAGACCGCGCCGATCGCGCATTGGTCATGGTCTCCTGGGTGGTAAACGTTTTCGATGCGACCACGAACAGGGTGCAGGCAGGATCCAATCCCTTCAAGCACTCATGCAGATGCGCGCCGTCAACGTTCGACACAAAGTGCACCTTTAGCCGCTCACTCGTGTACGGCTTGAGCGCCTCGGTCACCATGACTGGACCCAAATCCGAACCGCCGATGCCGATGTTCACCACGTCGGTAATTTCCTTTCCCGTATGGCCTCGCCAACTGCCATCGCGGACCTGGCCGGTAAACGCTCGCATTTGCTCGAGCACGCGGTTCACGTCGGGCACCACGTCCCGGCCATCAACTCGTATGGGCCGGTTCGACCGATTACGAAGCGCCACGTGGAGTACCGCTCTGTCTTCCGTGAAGTTGATTTTCTCGCCCGCAAACATCCGGTCACGCCAAGCCTCGACGTCGGCCTGCCGGGCCAGGGCAAATAGCAGTCGGACAGTTTCGTCCGTGATGCGGTTCTTGGAATAGTCGAGCAGTAAATCGCCAAGCTGCAGCGAGAACCGATCAAAGCGCTCGGGATCAGCATCGAACAAATCGCGCATGTGCGCGTCGCGCATTTCCTGCCAATGTTTTCCAAGCGCTTTCCAGGCAGGAGTGCCAGTGAGATTTGTCATCGCTTGCCTCTTCCTTCAGATCGTTTCCGCCCCAAAACGCATGGTTAGGGCGGCGCTAAGTCGCCGCCAGCGAGCGGGGCAATGGTTGCCAACAGGTCAGTGTCGAGCTATGGGAAAACCGAGGCCCTACGTGCCCACAAAGCTGCGGCATTACCCGCAGCATTTCGATGCCGAATCGCGATGCCCGATTTGTCTCGGATTAGATTCCGAGAGATATGGCACCTTCTTCGGCCCCCGAAACATGTGCCCGGAAACTGCGGAAAAGCTCGCGCCCCATTCCGAACTCGTGCTCCGCCGTATGAGCTTCCACAGGCGCTCTTTGCGACCACTCGGAATCCGGGACGAGAACCTCCAACACGCCCGATTCCGCGTCCAGCCGCACACGATCGCCGTCTCGGATCTTTGCGATGTCGCCCCCGGCCAGACCCTCCGGCGTCAGGTGAATCGCCGCTGGCACTTTCCCTGATGCACCGGACATGCGGCCATCGGTCACGAGCGCCACCTTGAAGCCGCGGTCTTGAAGAACGCCAAGGGAAGGAGTCAGCTTGTGCAACTCGGGCATCCCGTTGGCCTTTGGGCCCTGGAATCGGACGACGCAAATCACGTCCCGGTTGAGCTCACCAGCTTGAAAAGCCTCTTTCAATGCGTCCTGACCCTCGAAGACACGAGCCGGTGCCTCCACAACGCGGTGTTTTGGGTCTACGGCCGAAACTTTGATTACCGCGCGTCCCAGGTTTCCCTTGAGCAACCGGAGCCCACCGTCGGCGCTGAACGGCTCGGACGCTGGTCGCAGGACTTCCGGATCGCCCGATTCGGCTGGCGCAGCGCGCCAAGTCAATCCGGTACCTTCGTCGAACATTGGTTCATTGGCGTAGTCAGTCAATTGATCGCCAGCCACGGTCATGACGTCTGGATGGACCAAGCCCGCGCCCAGCAGCTCACGGACGAGAAAGCCCATTCCTCCGGCAGCGTGAAAGTGATTGACGTCCGCGGAGCCATTGGGGTAGATACGCGCCAGTAGCGGGACGGCTGCGGAGAGGTCCTGAAAGTCTTCCCAATCGATCAGGATGCCCGCAACGCGCGCGATCGCGACGATGTGGATGGTGTGGTTGGTCGACCCCCCCGTTGCGAGAAGGCCAACGATGGCATTGACGATGGCTCGCTCGTCGACGATCTGGCCAATTGGCCGATAGTCGTCGCCCAGCGCCGTGATCTCCAGCGCCCGGCGGGCGCAGGCACGCGTCAACTCGTCTCTGAGCGGGGTGTTCGGGTTCACGAACGCGGCGCCGGGAAGGTGCAGCCCCATCATCTCCATCATCATTTGGTTGGTATTGGCAGTACCGTAGAATGTGCACGTCCCCGCTGCATGGTAAGACTGGGACTCGCATTCCAACAACTCTTTACGACTGGCTTTGCCTTCCTCGAAGAGTTGCCGAATGCGAGCCTTTTCCTTGTTCGGCAGCCCTGATGGCATGGGTCCGCCCGGCACGAAAATGACCGGCAAATGACCGAACGCAAGTGCGCCCATGAGGAGGCCCGGAACGATCTTGTCGCA
>JBFGYN010000428.1:0-3498 GCA_041587415.1 Candidatus Competibacterales bacterium
CCATGGCGTGCGCGAGACGGTTGATCGCCTCCACCATTGCGAGGTCCGTGTTATCCGTAGCAATGTTCCGAACGAGGCTTCCGTCGATCTTCAGGTAGTCCACCGGCAAGGTCTTCAAATACGCGAAAGATGACAAGCCGCTGCCAAAATCATCCAGGGCGAAATGGCCACCCAGTTCACGAACGGAACCGATCAAATTCGCGGCCTCCAGTCGATTGCGAATTGCGGCGGTCTCGGTGATCTCGAAACAGATGTTCTCCGGGGAAACTCCGTGTTCGGCGAACTCATGCTCGAGGAACGAAAACAGTCTCTCGTCGCTCAGTGTGTTGCCCGACAGGTTGATGGATATTTGCACCGTTTCCTGGCCAGGAAACAGAGTGCGGAAACGCCGAAAGGCGGTGGTGATGACCCATCGATCGATGGCGGCCATGATCCCATAGCGCTCGGCTGCCGGGATGAAACTCGAAGGCGGCACCAGTTTACCCGATTCGTCGAGGAGGCGCAGCAACAGCTCGAATCGTGAGATGCAGGGAGTTGGCCGTTCCAATGAATAGATTGGTTGGTAATAGAGTCGGAATCGGTCGTTCTCGATAGCGCTGCGCATATCGGCAGCTCGAAGAATCTCCCGGTGTCTGGGATCCGCCCCGTCTGCACCGCTCTGGTAAAGATGGACTCTGTTGCGCCCGAGTTCCTTCGCCGCGTAACACGCCACGTCCGCGTGGCTCATCAACTCGTCGGCGGATTGAACCTGATCGGTCACCTGCACCATACCGATACTCGCACCCACATCGAACGGCCGATCGTTCCAGGCAAACTCCAGGGCCCTTATCGACGCAACCAGTGATTCCGCGACATCGCGGGCCTTGCCGATGGGACAGTTCTCCAACAAGATGGCGAATTCGTCCCCGCCCAAGCGGGCTACGGTGTCACGCTCGCGTACGTGTCGTGGCAGAAGCAAAGCAATCTGCCTCAGTAGCTCGTCACCGACCGGGTGTCCCGCTACGTCGTTGACGATCTTGAACTGATCGAGGTCCTCGTAGCAGAGCGCGTGCTGTAATCCGAATTCCTTGCTGCTCGCGAGCGCTTTCTCCAATCGGCGGTCGAACTCGCGGCGATTGACAAGACCGGTCAGCACATCATGAGCCGCCTGGTGTTGCGCCTCCCTGGCCAAGCGCCGCGACTCGGTGACATCGTGGAAAACCAAGACGGCGCCGATCAATTCGCCACTGTGATCGCGAATGGGCGCAGCGGAATCCTGGATCGCGAACTCCCTTCCTGTCCGGCTAAGGAGGACCGTGAGACTCGCCAGACCAACGACCCGGTCCTGGTCCATGCATTGATGAATGGGGTCGACGACGGCCTCGCGCGTCTCTTCGTTCACGATCTTGAAAACGTCGACGAGAGCACGGCCTCTAGCCTCCTCCGTGCGCCATTCGGTCAGCGCTTCGGCAACCGGATTCATGTACTCAATCCGGCCACTGGCATCGGTGGTGATAACGGCGTCGCCAATGGAATGGAGTGTGACCTCGGCACGCTCCTTTGCCTCGTGGAGCGCCTGTTCGACGCTTTTGCGATAGCCAATCTCATCACTCAGCGCCACGTTGACCCGCGCCAATTCCGACACCCGTTGGCCATCGACTACGCCACGCCCCGTCAAAATCAGCAGAAATGCACCGAGTAACGACGTAAACGACAGCCCACCGGCGAGCGTGCCCCATGGGGCGAAGGAACGATTTTCGACCAAGTAGTCGGGCGTCGCCGCGCACACCAGGCGCCAAGATCGGCCGCCAAACTCGAGATGCAGCGTCGACGTCAAATCCGTATTTGGCCGCGCCGTGTCCTCGCCCGGCGCCAGCAAACGGCCGTCGCCCTGTGCACCACGCGTGCGATACGCCGCCAGCAACCGGGCTGCGCCGGGTCTTGAATCGTCGAACAGTCGGACATTCAAATTCGACATTCCCAAACCGTTAAGCGCCGCGGCCAGAACGTCGCCCATGCGAAACACCCCGACTGCAAAGCCGGCAACCAGTTCTCGGCGTTCCTCCACGCCTTCCGGCTCGGCACCGCCTTCGTAGACCGGCACAACCGCCAAAATGCCCGCCTGGTCACCGGTTTCCTGAACGAGACGAACCGGGGCGGTAGCAGCGAAGTGGCCCGTATCCCGGGCCCAATCCAACACCGCACGCCGATCACGTATCGAATACACATCGAATCCGTGAGCAACGCGATTTTCCTCGAAGGGCTCGACATTTCGCACAAACACGTAGGTTGGCCGATCGGCCGCTCGAACAGGCTCGCCGGCGGCATTCGTCTCCCTGATCTCGAATGAGCGGAATCCCTCGGCCCGCAGCGCAGCTTCCACCTCGGCTCGCTCGTCATGGCTGATGACCGAATTCCACGACAGAGCCTGGATGCCCGGCACGCGCTCCAGGCTCCGAGACACGAAACGGCGGAAAAAATCTTGAGAAACGACATTCGAATTCACGATCAGGCTGCGTATCGAATGGACGACCTCCGCATACGTCGCGAGATTCTTTTCCAGGGAATTGCCGATGAGCGCTGCCCGGCGCTCGAAGTCGATCCTGATTCGCTGCTGCTCTTGCGAACTGCCAACGAAGAACAATCCGATGACCAATCCCGAGGCCACGAGCATTGGCACCGCCAAACCAAGCAGACGCGGGCGCCAGACTTCCCGGGCTCGACCAAGCAGAACCATGCCGAGTGGCGCAACAACCGTTACGCCGATGGTATCGCCCACCCACCAGGTTACCCAGCTGAATACGAAATCCGCCGGTGGAATCTTGCCGAACATCAGAAGCGTTACGACGCCCCAGGTTGCGCTGACCAGACAGCAAATTGGGCCACCGAGCGCTAGGAATGCGATCACGTCGCGCGCGCGAATGAGATCGACTTCCGGGCCTACCAGGCGCCTGATCAGGTAAGCGCCCAACACCGCCTGAGCGGCGGCACCAAGACCGATGTTCGCGGCAATCAGGATGGATTCGAGTATCGAGAGAGCATCGCCACCCCCGATGGACGTGCCCACGTTGACCAGGAACGAGCCGACGACGATCCCCGGCCACAAGCGGTAACCGTGGAGCACCAATGCCACCAAGGCAATGCCCGATGCCGGCCACACCGCGGTGGCGTAACCAGGAGGTATAGCAAGGAGGAGAGCCAAGCGACCCGCGCTGAAATACAGAAACGCGACGATGGCGATGCCCCAGAGATCGCGTCCAAGGTTTCGGTATTTCATTACGTGTTCCATTCCGTCGGCTACCCGGGCGCCATTCCGATGTTCGGCCCGCACCGACCAAAGCCACGACCGCCGCGCAATCGTAGCGCACCTGCGACACCGGCGCATCCACCCGAAAGAGTACCGCGCGGTGCCAGTGCGAGCGATCCGGCCGCGGGGCAACTCAGCCCAAATTCTCGCCTATGGAAGCTGGAAAGTGAACGCGCACCGCGAAACCGTCTGCTCTGCGCTCGGGCAGCACC
>JBFGYN010000429.1:0-3496 GCA_041587415.1 Candidatus Competibacterales bacterium
GCACAACGGCTCGGTACCCAATCTATACCAACTGCTGTTGCCCGCAGACCAGCGCGTCACCCGCTTTAACGTGGGGCACCAAGACTTCGACCCCATAGCCGTCGGCTTCGTGACCGATCCCCATCCGCTGGGCTTCGAGTTTCGCGCCGTGGACATGCAAGGCAAGCCTATTCCCGGAAACGCCAATTCCGGCCACAGCGGCAAACTGTACACGCAGACCCGCGACTCGGACGGAAAGTGGCGGGACTTCACTGAGGACGAACGCTGGGCTTTGGTGGAATTCCTGAAGAGCCTGCACTGACTGCGGACGAGTCGTTGGAGCCGGGTAACCGTGCGGAGGAACGAGTTGGATCGCGAACCGGCATTCACCGCCGTGAAGACGGGATGGCGAAGCACGGCCCTGCTCATACCAACACTCGCGGCCACTATCGAGGGCGTGGTCCCACCGGACGGAGCTTAAGCACCTGGAGATGGCGATGCAAAACGGCGAAGAAGGCCGGCTGATCGAGGAGATTGCCGCCGACACGGTCACCCTGCAAGACCGGCGCTTCCCAAAGCCCCTGCCCGTGCTGCGAGGCGTGCACCCAAAGTCCCATGGCTGTCTGGAAGGTACCTTCACGATCAACCCGGACCTCCCAGATCACCTGCGTGTCGGCCTGTTCGCCGAGCCAGGCAGATGCTATGGGGCCGTGGTCCGCTATTCCAATGCCTCCGTGACCGTGGACTGCGATCTGGCCGGGGGAAATGGTAGCCGGGGTATGGCCATCAAGGTGAGAAGCGTTGTCGGCGAGGTGTTGCAGAAGGACGGCGAAAGCCCGAATCAGGACTTTCTGATGATCAACACCGCACGCTTCGCATTCGCCAACGTGCGGGACTACCACCGTCTGACGAAAATCCTGCTCGAGGACAGCGACTCCCCCGACGCCTTCTTCGCGCCGCTGAAAATGGACGTTCCGGGCATTACCGAGGAGGACAAGGCACGCATTCTCAGGAGCTTTCAAGTGGTGCAGGAGATCGCCGGCAAGCCCGTCGGCAACCCGCTGGAAGTGCCTTACTTCGGCGCGGCCCCTTTCGCATTTGGTTGCGACCGCGTGATGCGCTTCGCGGCCCAGCCTCGATTCGCCCCCGAATCCCAGACGCTGCCGCCCGACCCCGTCCCTTGCGACTACCTCAATGAGGCCTTGACGGCACGCATGTCAGAGGCGAAACCCGTCATCTTCGACTTCAAGCTGCAGGTGCGCGATGCCTCCCGGGTGACAGACCTGGACGACGCCACCTCGTCGTGGGACGAAATCGAGACGCCCTTCGTTCCGGTCGCCACGTTGGTGTTGAAAACCCCGCAGCACGACGTGAATTCCGGGGCGCAACGCAAAGCCTGCGAAGACCTCGTCTTCTCTCCTTGGCATGCCCTGCGTGCGCACGAGCCGCTGGGCGGAATCAATCGGTTGCGAAAAAGGGTCTACCAGGCCTACTCCCGCCACCGCTGCCCCGCGGGTGACCACGGAAACGGGAGCCCGACATGAAAGCCGCCACCCTGGCCTCGAGCCTTGCGCTGTCCCTCGTCACCGGTGCGAGCTATGCCGACAACCCCTGGGCATCGGAGCGGGCCGCGCGTAACCAAGCCATCGAAAGCTACATTCGAGACAACGACGAGGCCTATGTCTGGTTCGCCGATTTCCCATTCAGCACCAGCGACGGCATTCCTTTCCTCATCCTCCAGCTATTGCCCCGATTGGCCCCTGCACTGTGGGGAAGCCCGGAGAATTTCCTGGATGTCGTGGGTCTATTCAGGGACGAACGCAACCCGGACTACCCCATCGCCCGGGGCATCGGCTGGACCGGTTTGGCAGCCGATGCAACCGCTCCCGTGGACATGTCCTCGTTCACCTGCGGGGCCTGCCACATCGGGCGAGTGCGTTTGCCGGACGGTAGCCACCGCTACCTGGACGGCGGCATCAATGCGGAATTCAACATCGTCAAATACCGGGTAAGAGCCTATCAGACCGTGCAAGCGATCAGCGGCGACAGCGACGACCCGGCGCACCGCCTCCAGGCAGCAACTGTTGCCATCACCAACGCCCTGGATCAAGCTCACTCCGAGAACCCCAATTTCTTCTACGGCAACTACCGACTCGGTGAGCGGCGCTTCGACGCCGAGTACGAGGCTGCGCAAGTCGCCGCCTTCAAGGCCGACGCCACGAACCTGATCGATGGATTCATGCAGCGCACCACGCTGGAGTACCAAGCATTCGACACCCTGGTCAAAAAGAACTACACCGGCTTCGAGGGTCCGATGCTGGAAGGATTCGGCGGCATGGCCGATGCCACGGGCATCAGCACCTCGTTTGGATATAGCGTCAGTAAAGCGCAGGGCCACCCCGTGGACCTGGAAAAGCAACTGCCGCCCTCCGCCGGAATCACGGACTTCATGGCGGTCTGGGAACAGGGCAAACGCCGGGCCTCCTGGAATGCGGATAACAGCCGGTTGGTGGGCGGCGCAGGCCAGTGGAACGGCAACATCGCCATCCCCATATACCGAAATTTGGCGGCGGAATTGACCATGGGGCTGGCGAACACGGATCTGCGAATCGGCGTATTCGGGATCGAACTCCTGGACGGCATCCCTGCGCCGCCCTATCCGTTCCCGGTGGACACGGGCCTAGCCGCCAAGGGTAAAGGTCTGTTCGAGCGCAACTGCGCCGACTGCCACCGTGCACACAACGGCGAAGTCTACGACATGGGTACCGATATCGGCCGCGCGCTGGTGGTCAGCGAAACCATCGCCGATACGGCGCGTCGGGGATTCACAGCCACCTGTGGTCCCGACACCCGGGTGACCATGCCATCCGGTGAGACGATTCGACCCTGCGCCGAATTCGACGGCGTCTCCCTGGAGGGAAAGTCCGAACTGGCCATGCTGCCGCCGTCCGAGCACCGCGGGTACAATGCCCTGCCGCTGGGCGGGATTTGGGCACAGGCCCCGTACCTACACAACGGCTCCGTACCGACCCTGTATCACTTGCTGGTGCCGGGAGAACGACCCGACGCCTTCATCAAGGGAAACCTCAATTACGATGCGCGCCGAGTTGGTTTCGATTGGAGCGGCGCCTCGGAGATGCCACAGACCGCACACAGTTACTACTTCGACACCCGTGCGTTTTCCGCTTTCAGCAAACGCGGCCATGACACGGACATCACCCATGAAACGGGCTCCTACAAATTGGACTGGTCCGACGACCCGGCCGGCGCCATGGCCATCATTGAATACATGAAGACCTTTTGATCCGCTCCGACATCCCACCGGGGTTCGGAATCTCGAGTTGGTTCGGTCACTCTCTGGAATAACGCGCATCGGTCTAGTCGAGTAGATCAGCCATTGCTGGCTTTCACCCTCACAGAACCGGACGTGCGGCGTTACCGCATCCGGCTCTTCCGAGCAGGTAACCCGGTGAGACCGGGAGCCAATTGTCCGCGTGGGTAATGCGGGGGTGTGGCA
>JBFGYN010000430.1:0-3478 GCA_041587415.1 Candidatus Competibacterales bacterium
GTCCACGTGGACGATCT
The DNA here is from genome assembly GCA_041587415.1 of Candidatus Competibacterales bacterium. GTDB lineage: Bacteria > Pseudomonadota > Gammaproteobacteria > Competibacterales > JAHEDQ01 > JBFGYN01. Next base: position 18 of record JBFGYN010000430.1, read on the forward strand.
TCGCCGTGGGGCAGAATTTTTCCAGAGCGCCGGTAACTCGATCGTCGAAGCGCGCACCGACCGCCAAAAGGACGTCGCAATTGTGCATCGCCATGTTGGCTTCGTAGGTTCCGTGCATCCCCAGCATGCCCAGAAACAGAGGATCCGGCGACGGGTACGCACCGAGCCCCATGAGAGTATTGGTTATCGGGTAACCCAGGGTTCGGACCAAGTCTGTCAATTCCCTGGACGCGTTGCCGAGCACGACACCGCCGCCGCTGTAGATCATGGGTCGCCTGGCCGAGAGCACCAGATCAACCGCCTTCTTTATCTGCCCGGTGTGCCCTTTCACCGTAGGGCTGTAGGAGCGCATCTTAATCTTCTTGGGGTAGATGAACTCCGCTGTGCTGACCGTAACGTCCTTCGGTATGTCCACCAGCACCGGCCCGGGGCGACCCGTCGAGGCGATGTAGAACGCCTTCTTGATGGTCAACGCCAGCTCATTCACATCCTTGACGAGAAAGTTGTGTTTCACACACGGGCGGGTGATACCGACTGAATCCACTTCCTGGAATGCATCGTTGCCAATGAGTTTCGTGGGCACTTGGCCGGAGATGATCACCATCGGTATGGAATCCATGTATGCCGTGGCGATACCTGTCACCGCGTTCGTCACGCCCGGCCCGGACGTGACGAGCACCACACCGGGTTTGCCCGAGGCACGGGCGTAGCCGTCCGCTGCATGGGTGGCGGCCTGCTCGTGCCGTACCAGAATGTGTACGACCTCCTCCTGTTTGAACAGGGCGTCATAGATGTGTAACACAGCGCCACCCGGATAGCCGAAGATGTACTCGACACCTTCTTCCTGCAAGCAACGCACGGTGATCTCGGCACCGGTCAGTTCCAAGGTTTTCATCTCCTCGCAACGAGTCGGGCAATGGAGGCCGGCGGCAGACCGGCGGATGCCCCGAATACTGCGTTCCCTCCCGCCAGCGATACACGGGAGGATACCGTCCAAATGAAAACGCCCGTGGGTCATGGCGTGAGGCGTCCCACGGGCAGCTGCGAAACCCTAATGACATCACTGTAAAAAATCAAGAATCGAACACAATACCTGATCCCGGCGGCGAGTTCTCTAAGCCGCGAGGTCGGGAGAGCGGTGGCGATCGAGCCAATTTCCGAATTTTCTTGCCGCTAGGCAGGAATCCCGCGTACCCGGCGGCATAGTGCCCCGGCTTTTGCATGTCTATGCTGTCCCGGAAAATTTCAAGTGGTGAGACCCGATGATTCGAGTGTGTGCAACATTGGTCCTGTTTGCCGTTTCGCTGACCGCGAACGCCGCGATTTACAAATGGGTGGATGACGACGGCGTTGCCCAGTACTCATCGACCCCGCCTGCCGGCCGGGACTACGAGCTGGTGCGGGGAAGCCAGAGCGGAAAATCCGCCGGTGATCCGGGCAAGGAATTGCAGAAGCTTCGAGAAAAGTCCGACGAAATCGACGCGGAGCGCACGGAGGAGAAGTCACGCCGCCTGCAGGCGGCTGCCGACGCGGACGTCGTGGAGCGGCGCAAGAACCGCTGCGAACGGGCCCAGACCAACCTATCGACCCTCGAGCAGAACACGCGCCTGCTGCTCGTGGACGAGGACACCGGGGAGGAACGCCGCCTGAACGAAGTGGAACGCGAGGCCCAAATTGCGCAGACGAAACGCGACATCGTCTACTATTGCGCGGAGTAGTCCCGGCACGCCACGCCTGGCGGCCGGAATGACTCGGGGACCGCCAGGAGCGCAGCGGCCTGGCAGCTCCCGTACATGAGGTGTCACGGTTTGCGTAATAGCTCGACGGCGGGCGAGGCGCCTATATAATCGCGGATTCGATCTGCAGAACCTCGCCTCGACATGCGTAGCACCCGCTTCCCGATTCCCACGCTAAAAGAAATACCGGCGGACGCCGAGATCGTCAGCCACAAGCTGATGCTGCGAGCCGGTATGATTCGAAGGCTCGCCGCCGGCCTATACACCTGGATGCCGCTGGGCCTGCGCGTCGTTCGCCGGGTGGAGGCAATCGTTCGGGAAGAGATGGATCGAATCGGTGGGGCGGAGCTCGTCATGCCGGCCGTCCAACCAGCGGAACTCTGGCAGGAATCCGGTCGCTGGGAAGCCTATGGACCCGAGCTGCTGCGGCTCAGGGACCGTCACGACCGGGAGTTCTGCGTCGGACCGACTCACGAAGAAGTCGTTACGGACCTGATCCGCGGCGAATTCCGAAGCTACCGCCAGCTGCCGCTGACGCTCTACCAGATTCAGACCAAGTTCCGCGACGAGATCCGACCGCGATTCGGCGTCATGCGGGCCCGGGAATTCGTCATGAAAGACGCCTACTCCTTTCACGCATCCGTGGAATCCCTGGAGGCGACCTATGAGGACATGCGCCAAGCGTACATACGAGTCTTCAGTCGACTCGGTCTCGATTTTCGCCACGTGCTGGCCGACAGCGGTTCCATTGGGGGGAGCACCTCCCACGAATTTCACGTGCTAGCCGACTCCGGCGAGGACGAAATCGCGTTCTCGAACGACTCGAACTACGCAGCCAACGTGGAGCTGGCGGAAGCCTTACCGCCGGAAGAGACGCGGCCAAGTCCAAGCACAGCCTGCGCGAACATTGATACCCCCGGCGTGCGCACAATCGAGAAGCTGGCAGAATTTCTCCAGGTGCCACCATCCCAATGTCTGAAAACACTCCTAGTGAAGAGTGTGGACGGGGGGTCAATCGCCCTGTGCCTGCGGGGTGACCATCAGCTGAACCGGGTCAAGGCGGAGAAACTCGCGCAGGTCGCTGTGCCCTTGCAATTCGCGGACGAAGCAGAAATTCGGCGAACGACAGGCTGCGGACCGGGCTCGATTGGCCCAATCGGACTCGACGTACCGGTTATTGCAGACCGCTGCGCTGCGGTGATGGCAGACTTCGTGTGTGGCGCGAACCAGGAAGATCGGCATACGACGGGAGTGAACTGGGGCCGAGACCTGCCGGAGCCGGCGGTTGCGGACCTGCGCAACGTCGTAGACGGCGACGCGAGCCCCGACGGTTGTGGAACATTGTCGATCCGCCGCGGGATCGAAGTGGGACACATCTTCCAGCTTGGCACCAAGTACAGCAGTGCTATGAATGCCACCGTCCTCGACGAGGGTGGCAAACCGCTGCCCATCACCATGGGCTGCTACGGAATCGGCGTAACCCGCGTGGTAGCGGCTGCAATCGAGCAAAATCACGACGAACGCGGAATCGCTTGGCCGGCCCCGATGGCGCCGTTCCACATCGCATTGCTGCCCGTGAACTACGACAAGTCGGACTCGGTCCGAGACGAGACGGACGCTCTCTACCGCCAACTTCGGGAGTGCGGATTCGATGTGCTTCTCGACGACCGGGGGCTGCGGCCTGGCGTCATGTTTGCCGACGCGGAGCTGATCGGCATTCCGCAC
>JBFGYN010000431.1:0-3469 GCA_041587415.1 Candidatus Competibacterales bacterium
ATTCCAGGGCGGCGCACTGTTCGGCTCCTTGTCGCTCATCGAAAACGTCGAGCTGCCATTGCGCGAACACACGAACCTCGACAACAACACCATCGGCATCATGAGCCGAATGAAGCTGGAGCTGATGGATCTCGCGGGCTTCGAGCACCTGATGCCGTCGGAACTTTCCGGCGGCATGGTCAAGCGCGCGGCACTGGCACGGGCAGTGGTCATGGACCCGAAATTGTTATTCTTCGACGAACCGTCTGCCGGACTCGATCCGGTGGTCGCGGTGGAGTTGGATGATCTGATCCTGAAGCTCAGGGAAGCCATGGGAATAACAGTCGTCGTGGTAACCCACGAGCTACAGAGCGCATTCAAGATTGCCGACCGCATTGCGATTCTGGACAAAGGGCAGATCGTCGTGGAGGGCACCGTGGACGAGGTGCGCAACTCGGATAATCGGCGGGTTCAGGATCTCCTAAATAGACGTGCCCGGGACGAGGTGCTCGATCCGGATGCGTACTTGGATCGTCTGACACGAAACGTCCGCCACTAGCCACCGCGTCAAGCAGCGATGAGTCGCTACCAAGCACAGTTCGCGGATCACAGCGTCCCTGTCATGGGGCTGGCAATGCCAAGTCGTACCGAGCGTATGGGGAAGTTCTTGCCGAGCCGCCGAGATGGCGTTGCGAGCAGCGAGTCTTCTTGCCGATTTCCCACCTCCGGGCAAACCCCGATATGTTGACGAGAATCGCCAGACTTGGCGAGAACACTCTCTATGCGCTCGAACAAGCCGGTGCGATGGGCGTGTTCCTGTGCGCGTGCCTCGGGCGAATCATAACCCCCCCTGTTCGGGTGTTTCCGATTGTGAAGCAGGTGCATTTCATTGGCGCCCGTTCCATGTTCGTGATCGTCGTCGCCGGGGCGTTCACGGGAATGGTCCTCGCCCTGCAGGGGTTCCACTCGCTGGAGCAATTTGGTTCCACCAACCTGCTCGGATCTTTGGTCGCACTGGGGCTGCTCCGAGAATTGGGACCAGTGCTGACGGCGTTGCTGGTCATTGGCCGGGCGGGATCGGCCATGTGTGCAGAGATCGGCATCATGCGCATCAGCGAGCAGATCGACGCGCTCGAGTGCATGGCGATCGATCCCTACCGCTATGTCATGGCGCCGAAATACCTGGCGTGTCTGCTGGCCGTGCCGATCCTAACCTCGGTTTTCGACGTATCCGGAATCGCCGGGGGTTATCTGGTCGCGGTGCACGTCTTCGAGGTAAATGAAGGGTCCTTCTTCAATAGCATGTACCGAGGCGTCGTCTGGGACGACGTTGAGATGGGTGTCGTCAAGTCGTTCCTGTTCGCGCTGCTCATCGTGTGGATTTCGACGGCGAAGGGCTTCTACCTTCACCGCGACCGGGAGGGCGCACACGGTGCCGAAGGCGTCAGTCGAGTCGCCACGAATGCCGTTGTCATGGCGTCACTGGCTATCCTGTTCGCCGACTACATTCTGTCAGCGATCATGATCTGAACCGAAATGGAAATTAATCCGAAATGAACTCGAAACGTATCAGTCTCGAAGTGGTTGTCGGGCTGTTCATGCTCGTTGGGCTGGCCGCATTCGCTTATCTCGCGGTTCAGCTTGCCGGCAAAGAACTGATGGGCAGCGACAGCTATACCATTACCGCACGCTTTTCTTCCATATCCGGGTTGTCCGAAGGTGCGCCTGTCGAGCTGGCCGGCGTAAACATTGGCAAAGTACTTGCTGTGTATCTCGACAAGGACGAATACGAGGCGGTGGTTGAGATGTCCATCGGCAACGATGTCGAATTGCAAGAGGACAGCATCGCGTCGATTCGCTCGACCAGCCTGATTGGCGAGAAGATCGTGTCGATCACGGCAGGTGGCGCGGAACTCATGCTCGCGCCGGGTGACGAGATCATCGAGACAGAGCCTTCAGTCAGCCTCGAGGAACTCATCAGCAAGTACATCTTCGAGGGCACATCGGAGTAGTTCTGCAGCCGTCGACAGCAAAGGAAAAACGTCTTGAAACCGCGACTCCTACGGATCGTTGCAATGGCCGCCGTCGTTTTGTGTTGGACACTGTCCGCCAGCGCCGCGCCCACTCCTTCTGAGCAGATTCGCGAAATGGTCGACGCGGTGGTGACAGTCCTTCGTGACCCCTCGCTCAGCTTCGATGACAAGGACCTATACATTCGGCGCACCGTCGACAAGCGCTTCGATTTCGAAGAAATGTCCCGGCGCACCCTGCCGAGGGAGTGGTCCAAGGCGACAGGGGAGGAACAGGATCGTTTCGTCGACTTGTTTCGGGAACAGCTTGCCCGCACCTACCGAACCGCAATCGAGGAGTACAGCGACGAACGGGTCGAGATCACTGGAGAAAAGATCAAGAAGGATCGATTTGCCCAGGTGGATACGTTCATCCTGTCCACGCAAACCAAGATTCCGGTAAATTACCGTCTGTACTTCAAGAATGACGAGTGGTGGGTGTATGACGTGGTGGTCGAGGGCGCAAGCTTGATTCGCAACTACCGTACGACCTACGAGAACATAGTCAAGCGGGAGGGCATGTCGTCGCTCATCGCGCAGCTCGAAGAAAAGCTTCAGTGACCGTCGCAGCGTGGCAGCCCCGGGTGATGGGACGTCTGATCAAATCGCTGCCCCCACAAGGAATCGTTCCTGCATTGCTCAAGTTGCTCTTGCGACCACCAATGACATGTCATCCGTTGGCGCTCGACTACCGTGATAGCCGATTACGCGCTCGGTGATCACCTGCACGACCCGCTCCGCGGGCTCCCGCCGCGATTCACGAAGACACTCCGTAAGCGCCTTGGCGCCAAACATGGCCCCGGACTCGTCGCGCGCCTCGATCATTCCGTCGGAATAGACCATCAGTAGATCGCCGGCACCCCATTCGATCTGTCTTTTCTGAAATCCGCCGCCGTAGAGATCCTGCACACCAAGCAGCGGATCGAGGATTTCCAACTGCTCGAATTCTTCGGATCCGTGCCGGAGAAGATATGGGTGGGGGTGACCGGCATTCGCGTATTCCACGACGCCGTTTTCCGGATCGAGCACCATGTAGCAACAGGTCATCAACAACCCTCTCCGGATCGACAGGTTTACCGTGTCGGCCATGGCAGCCATGACCGCCTCCGGTTCGAAATTGGTCCGCAATTGTGTGACCAGGCAGCTCTTCGCCATGGCCACGAACAGCGCGGAGTAGAAGCCGTGCCCGGTGACATCACCCAGAATGACCCCGACCCGGCCGCCCGGAAGTGGCACGTAGTCGAAGTAGTCGCCGCCGACTTCGGTTGCGGGGCGGCACGCGCCCGCCACCTCTACGCCGGGTGTTCGCATGCCGCCATTGGGCAGCATCGCCTCCTGAATTTCCCGTGCGCGGCGAAGGTCCTGCCGAATTCGCTCTTGCTCCGACTTCAGCCTAACGGTGGATTCCGTGGTGTGTCGCA
>JBFGYN010000432.1:0-3441 GCA_041587415.1 Candidatus Competibacterales bacterium
CCCACTGGTTGCGCTTAACTCAAGAATTCGATTTGCGATCATAGTCGTGTGAATTGGTGCAAAACTATTGTTCGCATATGCAGTTATCAAACCTAATCCGAAACGTGTTCTTCGATTGCATCCAGCAATTCTTCTCGTGTAAAAGGCTTGGTGACGTATTGTTCGGACCCGACCAGACTACCCCTGGCACGATCGAAAATGCTGTCCTTGCTGGACAGCATGATGACCGGTGTGTCCTTGAATGTTTTGTTGTTCTTTATCACTGCGCAGGTTTGATATCCGTCCAGCCGGGGCATCATGATGTCGAGAAAAATAATGTCCGGCTTGCAGTCGACGATTTTCGACAAAGCTTCGAAACCGTCCTCAGCCGTAATGACATCGAATCCCTCGCGCTTCAGCAGCGTCTCAGCTGTTCTCCGAATGGTCATGCTGTCATCGACAACCATCACCTTTACTCCGGAGTCCGGCGCTTGTGCGCTAGCGGCTTCAAGTTCACCATTACCCGTGATCACCGAAACCTCCTTCGTTTGTGGGTGCGGCGTGGCGGTTTTGTCAGCAATTTTTACACCAGCTTGATTTGCCGCGAAGCGTTACTAGCCTATCGCAGCATGTGTCGACCGGCGGTAAGATTCCCACCGGGGCTTTCTCAGATTGAGCAAATCAATGAGCTCAGAAAATTCGCCGGCACTTGCGGCGATCCTGCTTGGAGCGCGCAGCCGATGACAGCCAACGTTGCGGTCGTGATGGACCCTATCCGATCGATCAAGATCCAAAAGGACAGCACGTTCGCGATGCTTCTCGAGGCACAGCGCCGAAGCTGGCACATCGATTACCTGGAGTTCGGCGACCTCTACCTGCGGGATGGCCGCGCCTACGGCAACTGCCGCACGCTATCCGTGACCGACGACCCGACCGGGTGGTTCGAGTTGAACGCACCCACGGAAAAACCCCTTGGCGCGATGGATGCAATTCTCATGCGCAAGGATCCGCCCTTCGACATGGAGTACGTCTACGCGACCTATTTGCTGGATCGTGCCGAAACCGAGGGAGCGCTCGTCATCAATAAGCCGAGCAGTCTTCGCGACGCGAACGAAAAACTCTTCACGGCGTGGTTTCCCCAGTGTTGCCCGGCCACGCTGGTGACCCGAGACGCCGCACGAATTCGGGCATTTCTGGCCGAGCAGGGGGAAATCGTTCTAAAACCGCTGGAGGGGATGGGTGGAGCGTCAATTTTTCGACTCGGCAAGAGTGACCCGAATCTCAGTGTCGTGATCGAAACGCTCACCAACCACGGACGGCGATTTGCAATGGCGCAGCAATACGTCCCGGACGTAGTAGAGACCGGCGACAAGCGTATTCTGATGATCGAAGGCGAACCGGTGCCCTACGGCCTGGCTCGTATCCCTGCGCCCGGCGAGACCCGCGGCAATCTGGCCGCCGGTGCCCGTGGTGTCGGTGTGGAACTCAGCGACCGCGACCGCTGGATCTGTGGCCAAGTTGGCCAGGACCTTCGTCGGCGTGGACTGGTTTTCGTTGGTCTGGACGTGATCGGGGGGCGCCTTACCGAGATCAACGTGACAAGCCCTACCTGCATTCGCGAGCTGGAATCCCAGTTCCGTATCGACATCGCGGGAACTCTGCTCGATGCAATCGAATCGCGGCTAGAGGCGCGCCGAGACAATCGCGGATGAGCGGATGCAACATGCCTTGAATCAGTCCAGCGTCCGCTTGTCGGCGGCGCTGGTCGCGGCCGCTTTGTTCCACGCAGGCTTCATTCTGGGAGTTCGATTCGACCCGTCGCCAGCCGAACTGCTGACAGTTCGCCCGCTGCGCATAACGCTGGTGCAGGCTCCGAATCGTGTCCAACCGGAGAACCCGACCCGGGAGGCGAGCGCCGATCATACTGGTGGCGGGGAGGTGACGAAGCAGGAATCTCACATCTCCGCACCCGCAGATCCGAAGCCGGTTACCGATCCAATCTCCGAACCGGCCGAGGCACCTAAGACAGAGAATGTTGTCAAACGATCACGACGCGAGCCCGAGACGGTCGCTCTCAAACCTGACCCAGCGCCGCCATCGATGGAGTTGAAGCAACCGAAACCGAAGGCGGAGATCCAGGTTCAGAGCAAGCCCAAATTGAATGCCAGCGACCTGATGCGCCAAGCGCGCGAGATCGCGCAGGTTTCGGCCTCCAGGGACTTATCGAACTCGGCCGAGCGCGACAGGGTTGGCCGCGGACCCAGTACTCAGTTCTCAGTCCGGGAGGCCTACATCGAAGCATGGGTGCAAAAAGTCCAGGCGTGGGGAACACGAAACTTCCCCGAGGACGCCAGAAAAAAGGGCCTCACCGGTTCGCTGACGTTGCGGGTCACTCTGCGCCGCGACGGGGAGATTGCGGAAATCCTGCTGCTGCGCTCGTCGGGACATCCGATCCTCGACCAGGCAGCTCGCCGCATCGTCGAGTTGGCGGCCCCCTATGCCCCGTTTCCGGAATCGTTGCAAGCGGAGGAGGGCGAATACTTGACGATCCGCCGAACTTGGCAGTTCCTTCAGGGAAATCGACTTCAAAGCCAATAACTGCCCTTGTCACCCGGGACCCGCTTCCAGGATACTACTAACATGGTGGAGCAGACATTTTTGAGCGGGCAGTTCTTGATTGCGATGCCCAGTCTCCGTGATCCGAATTTCGCGCACTCCGTGACGTATATCTGCGAACACAACGAGGACGGTGCACTGGGCCTCGTGATCAACCGGCCCACGACCGTCACGCTTGGCGAACTACTGGAGCACATGGGGCAGTCCGAAATCGCCATCCCGGAAGTCCGGTCCATTCCGATCCAGTTTGGTGGCCCGGTTCAGACCGACCGGGGATTCGTATTGCACAGTCCGTGCGGCTCGTGGGAGGCGACGTTGTCGATTACGCAAGACATTGCCCTCAGCACCTCTCGCGACATACTCCTGGCAATGGCTCGCGGCGTGGGACCGGATCGGGCCATGATTGCACTCGGCTACGCCGGCTGGGGCGCTGGCCAGCTGGAACAAGAGATGGCCGCAAATGCCTGGCTGTCGGGCCCGGCCGACATCGACATCTTGTTCGATTTGCCCATGGATCGTCGTTGGGAGGCAGCAGCCGCATCGCTTGGAATCGAACTCGGCCTGCTGTCCGGTGACGTTGGCCACGCGTAGAGCCGTGCGCGGAGGCAAGCCACAGCCGACGGGGGTGCGTCGCTTGGCGGGGATTCGGATTTGGATGCGTGCACGATTGAAGTGATTCTGCCCTTGTGCTCAATCCGAACAGCGCACGCCGACAAACAGTCTTCGGCGCATTCTGCATCACAATCTGTGACACACTTGATCAACGGACCCTCGAAGCGACCCGGTGAGCGATGCGGGGTAGCCCGGACCTTGCGTCGGTATCCGGGAAATTCGTGGAGCACTGGC
>JBFGYN010000433.1:0-3423 GCA_041587415.1 Candidatus Competibacterales bacterium
GGGTCAACCTGTACGCCTACGAAATACTGCCCCGGGTCTATCCACAATTCCTGGCATTTCTGTTTTACCGTTGGGAAGTGATCTTGAGGGAAACCGCCATACTCGGAATTCTGGGCATTCACACGTTGGGGTTCTATGTGGACAGCGCCTTTGCGGACATCCGATTCGACCGGGCGATCTTCTTGATCATAGTGACGGCCCTGCTGAATCTGGTCGTCGATGCTTTATCGCGCGCGATTCGCGCCCGACTCCGACTGAAAACCAGGTTTGACGAAGGGTAGATCACTTGAAGCACGACAGTACGCCGGTGGTGAAAGATCTCGTGCTGGTGGGGGGCGGGCACAGCCACGTTACGGTCTTGAAGCGGTTCGGCATGAAGCCCGTTCCCGGGGTGCGTATCACGCTGGTTTGCCGGGATATCGATACGCCCTACTCGGGTATGTTGCCCGGGCTGATCGCGGGTCACTACAGGTTTCACGATACACACATCGACCTGGGCCCGCTGGCTCGATTCGCGGGTGCACGGTTTTTCCACGACGAAGCCGTGGGCCTCGACTTCGAGAATAGGCGGGTCCTGTGCCGGGGCCGCCCCCCGATCCCCTACGACATCCTGTCCATCAACATCGGCTCGGCTCCCGCGACCATCAGCGCGCCGGGGGCGAAAGGAAACGTCGTCCCGGTCAAGCCCATCGACCAGTTCGTTGCCCATTGGCACGTGATGCGCGAACGGGTTCTGGCGCGCGACGACCCGACTCGCATCGGCGTCGTAGGCGGGGGGGCTGGCGGGGTCGAAATTTTGCTCGCCGTACGCCATCGCTTGATGACGCTCTTGATTAAACAGGGTAGGCGCGCGGATCACCTGGAGTTTCATCTTCTTACGGACACCCACGACATCCTGCCGACCCACTCGTCACTGGTTCGCGCAAAGTTTCGCCGCGTACTGGCGTCCCGTGGAGTGCACGTGCATACCGATCACAAGGTGGTGCAGGTGGAACCCGGAATGCTCGCCTGTGAGAACGGCGTCGAATTGCCCATGGATGAAATCTTGTGGGTGACCTGGGCGAGCGCCGCGGGTTGGGTATCCGATTCCGGACTCGACGTGGACGATGGCGGGTTCATTCGAGTGAACGACTGTCTTCAGTCCACCTCCCATGCAGACATTTTTTCCGCCGGGGACATTGCCGCCGTGGTTCGGCACCCCAGGCCGAAGGCGGGTGTGTTCGCGGTCCGCCAAGGCCCGCCCCTCGCCCGCAATCTGCGTCGAGCGCTGCTCAACCGCCCGCTGAAGCCGTTTGCACCGCAGCGCCAGTTTCTCAGCCTGATCAGCACCGGTGACCGGTATGCGATCGCGTCGCGCTCCAATTGGGCACTGGAGGGGCGGTGGGTGTGGCGGTGGAAGAACTGGATCGATCAGCGCTTCATGCGCAGATTCAACGATCTTCCCGACATGCGCGATGAGAACCACACGCAGGTTCCAAACGGTATGGCGAGCCGGGACGTGGTCAAGGAGATCTCCGCCTTGGCGATGCGTTGCGGGGGCTGCGGTGCCAAGGTGGGCAGCTCGATCCTTGACCGCGCCCTTGGCCGACTGCAGCCCGTGGCACGGGACGACATCGTCATTGGTCTTCACGAGCCGGACGACGCGGCGGTCGTCGAGGTGCCCGGGGGCAAAGTCATGGTCCATACGGTGGATGCGTTCCGATCTTTCGTCGACGATCCGTATGTCTTTGGAAAGATTGCGGCCAATCACAGTCTCAGCGACATTTTCGCAATGGGTGCGGAGCCACAGTCCGCACTGGCGATCGCCACGCTCCCGTATGGATTGGAAAATAAGGTCGAAGACACATTGTCCCAGATGATGGAGGGCGCGATGGAGGTGTTCCGCGAGGCGAATACCGCCTTGGTTGGAGGTCACACCAGTGAGGGATCGGAGCTATCCTTGGGCTTCGCCGTGAACGGCCTCGCCAATCGAGAACGGATCATGCGCAAGGGTGGGATGCACCCCGGCGATCGCCTGGTTCTGACCAAAGCGATTGGCACGGGCACCCTGTTTGCGGCTGACATGCGCCACAAGGCGCGCGGGCAGTGGATTGCCGATGCTCTCGCGTCAATGGTCCAGTCCAACCGGGACGCTGCCCAGTGCCTGCGGGATCACGGCGCAGGCGCTTGCACGGACATAACCGGATTCGGCTTGCTCGGGCACCTGGTGGAGATGACGAAGCCGTCACGGGTGGACGTGGAGATCGACCTGAAATCGATTCCGCTCCTGGATGGGGCGCTCGAGATGGTCCGCGCCGGGATATTTAGCTCGCTGCAACCTCAAAACGTCCGGCTTCGCCGCACAATCCGGGATTTGCAGAGTGTGTCCAAGGACGAGCGTTATCCGTTGATTTTCGACCCCCAGACCTCGGGTGGGCTGTTGGCCAGTATCCCGGAGGAACGGGCGGACGCCTGTGTCGCTGCGCTCAGGCGCCTTCGATACACGCGCACGTCCATCATCGGCAGGGTCAAGCACCAGAGCGGTGCCCTGGAGTCGGTCACACTACTGATCTGACGACTGGATTTCCCGATTCGGCCGAGCGGGTTGGAGTAGGGCCGATCCGGTGGCTGGCCGTTACTGAAACGGCCAGATCAAGGGTGTCAGTGCGACGGCGATACTCCCCACCAGCAGACTGAGGGGGACACCAATACGCAGGTAATCGGTAAATCGGTAACCGCCAGGCCCATAGACCATCAGGTTTGTCTGGTAACCCATTGGGGTCGCAAAGCTGCCGGAGGCAGCAACCATGACCGCGAACAGGAACGGGAGATAGCTGACACCCAGGGCATCGGCTGTCGCAAGGGCAATTGGGACCATCAGCACGGCGGCGGCATTGTTGGTCACCATCTCGGTGCAGAGAACCGTTGCGACATAGGTGAGGAGGAGCGCAAGCCAAGGGTTGTCGGCGCCAAATTGCACCAGCCAATGCGCGGCCGCTCCTACTGCTCCCGTGTCTTCGAGTGCGGCACCCACACCGAACGCTGCCACGATGGTGAGCAGCACCCGACTGTCGATGGAGGCCCGAGCATCACGCCAGCGCAATATCCTGCTGGCTACCATCGCCACCGCTGCCGCAAGCGCGGCAGTGAACATGCTCGTGATGCCGGAGCCCGCGGCCGCGACCATAACCAGCAGAATGGCCATCGCGGTGGGAGCCTGCCAGCGAGGAGCGAAGGCGTCATGGTCGACATCGAGCACGACTAGAAAGTCCGCGCTGTAGCGATGCCGCTCGATGAATCCCGGGTCCGCTTCCACCAGGAGCGAATCCCCAGCACGCAATCGCCATCCCCCAAGTCCGCTCACGCTGGCGATTCGCGCGCCATGATTTCATCGATTTGAAAAAATTCACCCTTGTATCTGCACGCGAGGTGGGCTTTGGACCA
>JBFGYN010000434.1:0-3419 GCA_041587415.1 Candidatus Competibacterales bacterium
AAGGTGGACCCATTGGCGTGATGCTTCACGAGCACGTCGAGGGTCGCGATTGCGTCCGCCGCATGCGCGAAGCGAGTGAATCCGACGAGTTCGATAACGCGACCTTTTCGGCGGCAGCCAAGGAGTTCATCCCGCTACTTCGCCAACATATCTACAAAGAGAACAATATCCTGTTCCAAATGGCTCAAAACTGCATGACCGAGGCGGACGACGCGGACATGAGCGAAAAGTTTTCCAATGTGGAACAGGACAAGGGTCACGTGGGATTGCACGAGCGGTACGATCGAGAGGTTGCCCGCTGGGAAAAATCATTGGAATGACCGGTATGAGCCACACTTACACGCACATTGCTGATTTGGCCAAGGAAGCGGAACCGCCCGCGGACGGTATCCTTAGTCGCACATTGTTCAACGACGACGACGTCAAGGCGGTAATCTTCGGATTCGGTCCGGGCCAAGAACTGTCGGAGCACACGGCTTCGATGCCCGCCATCCTGCATGTCATCCGGGGCGATGCGACTCTGACTCTTGGGGAAAATACCGTCGAAGCGAGGCCAGGGACGTGGATTCACATGCCAGCCGAGTTGAAACACAGCGTTCTGACAAAGACGCCGGTCGTCATGATATTGCTGTTGTTGAAAACCAGGCGGAACTGAATATGATGGCCGAAACACGCCCGCGATACGCGAGCAGCGCCTTCCCAAACCATTCCTCCAAAGTTCGGATCTGGTGGCTGATCGCGGTCTGGGTAACCGAGAGATCCTCGGCGGCGCGGGTGAAGCTGAGCAACCGAGCCGCTGATTCGAACGCTCGCAACGCTTTGAGCGGCGGCAGAGAGCGCGTCACCTGACACCGTACGAATGAATTATTCTCATATCTCGAATGAAAAACGATCGATTGCCGAATTGCAAGCATTTCCTTAGCTTGGTGACCAAGAAGCGACCATAAAGCGCGCGCCGGAACCGGCGGCAAGGAGATGAGGAAATGTTAGACATCTGGATGAAGAGCATCGCTCGTGCGGGCGGGATAGAGGTTTCCAACGATGTAAGCTTGATCGAGGCTCGACCGCGCTCAGGGCCAACCGCCGCCACCCGTGCGACCCAGACACTGGGGAGCCGACTCCGGCAGCTTGTCAGATTCATGTCCGGTGAGGACCGCGCGGTAGCCTCACACCCCGAGCGCCGGTGCACCGTGCAATGAAACGCGAGCGGAGTCGGGTCGTCGAATCCAAGTAGCTGGGCGACAATAGGGGCCTGACAACCGCGACAGGCCAGCCCGTGACCGACGACCCCGACGCCGCTCCTCGATACACTGATCGGCCGTTCCCCGGCTATCGGTTCCGCCCGGGTCACACGCCCCACCCCACCCGCGACCCCCAAGGCCACTCCTACGGCTCGCACCCACCGTCGGTGGAAAGGTTCGAGCCGAGCGAGTGGCGGCGCTGCCAGGAGTATTTGTACGGCGTCGACTTGTTCAATCACGGTTACTGGTGGGAGGCACACGAGGCATGGGAAGCCGTGTGGCTCGCGGCCGGGCGCGACACTGGGTTAGGCCAGTTTGTGCAGGGCCTCATTCAGGCTGCGGCGAGCCTGCTCAAACATAGTTTGGATCAGCCGACGGGTGCAGAACGCCTTTGGGCGGCTGCCTACGGCAGATTACGGTGCGCAGAGAGCCCCTTTCTGGGAATCCAGGTGGGCACGTTGCGTCGGCAGATGGACGAGCACCTTGCAGGACGGCGCCGGTTGCCGCCCAGGATCGAATTGGCGGATATCGAGGTCGACCAACCATCCGATTGAGCCCACGTACGCGGCGCTGGCAATTGGCCTCGGTGCTCGTGTCTTCCGCGAATGCCTCAGTCGACCTCCGCCGCCGGACCGTAATATTCCTCGAGCATCGATCTCAACACGTGGAAAAGTTCCACGGAGGCGTCTATCTCGTCTCGGTAAATCGACACGCTCTCGACATTGATCCCCAGCGGTACGGCATGAGCGGGCTGCGATTCCATGATGCGCGCCAAATTTTCGCGGCAGATGTCGATGGACCGCTGAACCGGCACGGGAGAACCCAGGATGTCTGCTGCCGCGTTTTCCGGCAGTTCTACTCCGAGCCAGCGGAGAAAGGTCACGGTTTTCGCGGTGCCGCAGGGCGCGAACGTCAAGATCACGCGCGAGGGCACAGGGCCTCGTCTGCGGCACAGGTCTGCATAGTCGGACAGGAGCCGTATGGTCGGCTCAGGCCGATAGACAACCTGGGACGTAAAAAAGCTCATTCCCCAGTTACTCTTGGCGATCAGTCGCTCGTGTTCCGTGCCGCGACTCACATGACGCTCAGCGAGCGTTACCCCGCCGATCAGATAGCCCGCCTCGTGCCCAAGCGCCTGATGCACGGCCTCGCCCAGGCTCGGGCCTTGATAGGAACCGCGGGAACTGGAGCCGCCCACCAAAACGATGTTGGCAAGCCCGAATTCCCGCGCCGTTTCATCGAGCCAATTCGGGAACGCACGCTCCGGGTGGCGCACGACGCATTTGTAGGCAATGACTTCGCGGCCCGTCAGCTGGCTCAGCAAGCGAGCGTAGAGACGGGAGTCGACGGTGGGGAGATACGGAAACGGGCGAGCGCCGTCCACATCGCGATCGTGCTCATCCTGGACGTCGTAAACATTGACGGCGTCGAGATCGAGCGGAGCGAGCCGCGCCGCGAGAGCCTCCCCGACCCGACGTACCTTGTCCTCGTCAGAGCCCAGGCGCGGCGGGGTCGTTCCGAAGAGGAACACTCCGCGGTCACGGGCGTAAATCTTCTCTCGAAGCGTCACGGTGCTGCGCGATCCTGTCCAGGTGACTTCCAGCGGCATTATGGCTTGCTCCGCCGCACTGGGCGGCGCCGTACCACGAAGGGGTGGAACTTTTCGTCAAAAAAGGGTACCAATATTGTCGTATTTATTGAGCCAGGACGATATGATGCTGCGTCTCAGCAAGCTGAGCGACTACGCGATCGTGATTCTTGCCTCCATGGCGGATCGGCGCGACGACAGCCACACGGCACATGCGCTTGCCGAGCGCACCAGTATACCGCGGCCGACGGTGGCGAAACTGCTGAAACGTCTGGGCGACGGACGTCTCGTCAAGTCAGTGCGTGGCCGCAACGGGGGATATTTCCTCGCCCGCCCACCGGAGTCCATTTCGGTCACGGAGGTCATCGAGACGTACATCATGCCCCAGACGCTCGCCGATCCGAACGTCCTCGCGTTTCGCTTCGGCACCCACTCCTGGGGCAACGCCAAGATGAACGCCTGGATGATCACCGAGTACGCGAGCATGGCGGCCATGGACGCCTCCACCGAGTGGGGGAACGACTGGTTTGAGCAGACCTACCCGGAGGGCACGCCGGAGCGCGAGAAGGCGGACGCCGCGACCGAGACGT
>JBFGYN010000435.1:0-3385 GCA_041587415.1 Candidatus Competibacterales bacterium
CCCGCTCGGCGAGGGGCGATGATTCACTGGATCACCGCCCCTCGCCTCGCCCAGAGCGGCGCCAGGACGGCTGCGAATTCCGCCAGCATCCGGGGTCCCTGATGAAGTATCCGGGCCAAGTAGTTGCGCTTTGGGAATTGTTTCAGCGGCATGAGAAAAAGTGTCTCACGGGCAGCGCTCTTCCGGCGCTAACGCGCACCGAGCGATGCAGGGTCGCCTGACTCGACATCTTACAACAACACCCGTTCGATACCGCCACTGAGGCAACGGTCGATGAACCGCCGTTGCCAACCCTCGCCCAGTTTCTTGTTTGCCAGTTCCACGACGATGTAGTCGGTTTCGAGACCGGTGTCCTCGCCGTAGCGGGACAATCCCTGCTGACAGGCGGGGCATGAGGTCAAGAGCTTGACCTCGCCATTTGACCGGTTCTCGTCCGTGAGCACGGTCATGCCATCCAGCAGCTCCTGCCGTTTGCGGTAACGGAGCTGGGTCGCGATGTCCGGCCGCGACGTGGCCAGCGTGCCCGCTTCACCACAACAGCGATCAGACAGCAGCACGTCCTGGCCCATGAGCTTGGAAGCTACCTGGGTCGGATCGTAGCGCTTCATCGGCGTATGGCAGGGATCGTGGTACATGTAGCGCACCCCGTCTACGGACTCCAGCCCCTCGCCCTTCTCCATGAGGTACTCATGGATGTCCAGGAGCCTGCATCCGGGGAAGATCTGCTCGAATTCATACTTCATGAGCTGATCCATGCATGTGCCACAGGACACGATTACTGTCTTGATATCCAGGTAATTCAATGTATTGGCAACGCGATGAAACAGCACGCGATTCTCTGTCGTTATGCTTCGCCCCTTTGCGTGATCGCCTGCCGATGTCTGCGGATAGCCACAACACAGGTAACCGGGCGGCAGCACCGTTTGGGCCCCAACTTCGTACAGCATGGCGATGGTGGCCAATCCGATCTGGCTGAAGAGGCGCTCCGACCCGCAACCCGGAAAATAGAACACCGCATCGGATTCCTGGTTGAGCCTGCTCGGGTCGCGAAGCACCGGGACAATCCGGTCGTCTTCAAGACCGAGCATTGCCCGCGTCGTTCGGGATGGAAGCCCGGCGGTCATCGGTTTGCGAACAAAATGGATCACTTGGCTCACGACGGGCGTATGCCCGGTCGTGGCAGCCGGCATATCGTCTGCTCGCCCTATCAGATGCAGCTGATCGGCAAGCCGGTGCCCGAGGTTCTGGGCCTTGAAGCCCAGGCGCACGACGCCCTGACGCATGCCATTGACCAGCCTCGGATCCCTTGCGTTGAGGAACGCCATCGCGACCCGAGTTCCGAGATTGGCTCGTTTGCGGCCGCGCTCGTTGAGGATTTTTCGCATTCGTATCGAGACGTCCCCGAAGTCGATGTCGACCGGGCAAGGATTTGCACACTTGTGGCAAGTGGTGCAGTGATCCGCCACGTCGTTCATTTCCTCGAAATGACGGATGGAGATGCCTCGACGAGTCTGCTCCTCGTAGAGAAACGCCTCGATAATGAGGCCGGTTCCGAGAATCTTGTTGCGTGGCGAATACAGTAGATTCGCCCTGGGAATGTGGGTCTGACAAACAGGCTTGCACTTCCCGCAACGCAAGCAATGCTTGACATCGTCGTTGAGTGCGCCGAGCTCGCTGTCCTCCAGTATGAGCGCCTCCTGCTGGACAAGTCTCAGGGAAGGTGTATAGGCGCGATGGAGCCCCGAGCCGTGCAGGAGCTTACCGCGGTTGAATCGGCCGCGGGGATCGACTCTGCGCTTGTAATCGGCGAATGCCTGGACCGTGTCCGGCTTCATGTATTGAATCTTGGTGAGGCCGATGCCGTGCTCACCAGAGATGACGCCATCGAGGGAATCGGCTAAATCCATAATTCGCGCAACGACGCGATCCGCCTCGTGCAGCATTTCATAGTCGTGGGAATGAACCGGGATATTGGTGTGGACGTTTCCGTCCCCCGCGTGCATGTGCAGCGCGACGAACAGGCGCGAGCCGCGGATTTCCCCGTGAATGGCGATCAGCCTTTCGCGCACGGCCGCCAGGTCCTGGCCGCTGAACAATTCGTTGAGCCGCTGGGCCACCTCCTGTCGATACGAAATCACCAGATCTCGACGCAAGATCAGGTCGAGTACGCTGTCGTCTTCGTGCACGCTCTCCGGACGCGAAGCGCCCAGCAGTGCACGCTGCGCGCACGCCGGCTCATCCAGCCGATCGAAGAGTGACTGCCATCGACAACGGACCGTGCTCACGTGCGCCAGGGCGGCGGCCCGTTTCGCTTCCAGAATTGCGGTGCCTTCGTCGCTTCGCTCGTACTCCTCGGCGGCGCGCACTTCCGCGAGATCACCTCCCAGGTAGTCGGCGACGGCATCGAGAATTTTCAGCTTGTTGGCGATGGAGTGCTCGATGTTGATGCGCTCGATGGCCTGGTTGTACTCGTTCAGGCGCCCGAGCGGGATCACCACGTCCTCGTTGATCTTGAATGCGTTGGTGTGGGCGGAAATGGCTGCCGTGCGGCTCCGATCGAGCCAGAATCGCCTGCGTGCCTCGGGCGAGGCGGCGATGAAGCCTTCGGCGTCCCGCGCATTCGCCAATTGCACGACGTGTGACGCGGCCGCCCCGACCGCGGCGGTGTCATCGCCGGCAATGTCCGCCAGCAAAACCATCTTGGGCCGATCACGGCGCGGTGCCTTCGTGCTGTACTTGACTGCCCGGACGTAGCGCTCGTCGAGATGCTCCAGCCCGGACAGAACGACCCCCTTGGCCGCGTCCAGATAGTCCTTGATCTCTACGATCGCCGGCACGGCCCGGGACAGGTCGTTGCCGAAGAACTCGAGGCAGACCGTGCGAATGTGACTGGGCATCCGGTGGAGGATGAAGCGTGCCGAGGTGATGAGACCGTCGCAACCCTCCTTTTGTATGCCGGGTATCCCGCCCAAAACCTTGTCGGTGACGTCCTTGCCCAGGCCGGACTTTCGGAAAGCCGAGCCGGGAAGGACGATCGTTTCCGGCTCGCCTTTCGGCGTCGTGCCATCGGGCGAATAGCGATTGATCCGAAACGTTACCGTCTCCTGCTCGTGGATCTTGCCCAGATTGTGGCCGACTCGCTCGACTTCCAGCCAGTCCGCTTCGGGGGTGACCATTCGCCACGAGGCCAGATTGTCCAGCGCGGTACCCCACAGCACCGCCTTCTTGCCACCGGCGTTCATGGCGACGTTACCACCGATGGTCGAGGCGTCCTGAGACGTGGGATCGACGGCGAAGGCCAGCCCGTGTGCGGCAGCGAGTTCCGAGACCCGACGGGTCACGACGCCCGCGCCCGCTCGTACCGTGGTGACCAGGCGGTCCAGGC
>JBFGYN010000436.1:0-3356 GCA_041587415.1 Candidatus Competibacterales bacterium
CGCAAGCTGCCAGTGATCGTTAACGAGCACTTTGGCATCGTGCAGTTTCCCGGCCGCCACGGTTCGCGCAACTTCGCGACAGGGGTCGGCCTCGGGACGCGTTTTCAGCCGGAGTTGCACGATTCGGATCCCGTGCTCCAGAAGCGCACGGGCCCAGTCCGCGGAGTCGGCGACCGGGTAGAGCCGGAATTCTGGAAAGCGGAAATCGCGATGCGCGCTACGCATCCTGCCCGTGCCAGAAGGGTGTGCCCAACGTCGGGGTGCTCGGGGTCGCCGTTTCCCTGGGGTCCATCGCTCCTGCTTCGAAACCGAGCCTCCCCGCTTCCACGGCGGCGCGGAAGGCTCTCGCCATGCCCACCGGGTCGTCCGCCAAGGCAATGGCGCTGTTGATGAGGACGCCGTCGTAGCCCAACTCCATGGCCCGTGCCGCATCGGAAGGTCGGCCAATGCCCGCGTCCACGATCAATGTCACATCCGGCAGCCGATTCCTCAACGTCTTCAACAGATACGGATTCATGAGGCCGCGGCCCGAGCCTATGGGCGAACCCCAGGGCATGACGATCCGGCAACCCGCGTCGACGAGACGCTGTGCAACGATGAGGTCCTCGGTGGTGTACGGAAACACTTCGAAACCGTCGGCCACCAATACTCGCGCAGCCTCGACCAAAGCGGTCGTATCCGGCTGCAGGGTGTAATCGTCGCCGATCACCTCGAGCTTTATCCACCGCGTGCCGAACAGCTCACGCGCCATGTTTGCCGTCGCGACCGCCTCCTTTACGGATTTGCAGCCGGCCGTGTTCGGAAGCACATGCACGCCCAACTCGCGAATGAGGGACCAGAATGCCTCGCCGGAGCGCTCCCCCGGCGCCTGTCGTCGCAGAGCAACCGTTGCGACGCGGCTCCCGGATGCTTCAATCGCATCAGCCATGATTTCCGGCGATGGGAACAGGGCAGTACCCGTGAGTAGTCGACTGTCGATTTCTTGATCGCCTAAGTTCCACATGTCAAACCTCCCGCGATGGGTGCGACGATTTCGACCGTATCCGATTCGCTCAGCCTCGTGTGCTGGTACGCGGATTTCGGGACGAACTCCAAATTGACCGCCACGGCCACACCCTCGCTGCGTTGATCCAGAATCGCCAGCAACCGATCCAACGTAAGCCCATCGGGAACTTCTCTCGTCGTGCCGTTGACTCGAATATTCATTGTACTATCCGAACGATTCTCGCCTCGTCTTCGCCGAGGCGCCCACCAAGAGCCATGCGTACGACCACGTCGCTGATCCTAGGGGCCAAGAGAAAGCCGTGCCGGAACAGTCCGTTGACCCGAATGTCCCTCCCGCGAACGGTAATCCGGGGAAGATTGTCCGGATAGGCGGGCCGGCAGTTGACCGAGCTTTCCAACACCTCCGCCTCGGCAAAACCAGTGTGCAACGAATAAAGTGCCGACAGCAGCTCCAGCGCGGAACGTACGGTAATGCCGCCCATATTGTCGCTTTCGATCTGGGTGGCGCCGACCACGAATACATGATCTGCACGAGGCACGACATACAGTGGATAGCGCGGATGCATCAATCTGACCGCACGATTCAGACTTACCTCTGGTGCCCGCACGTGGAGCAGCTCGCCGCGCACTCCCCGCAGCTCCGGATCGTCCACCCGTGCGCCCAGCCCGCGGCAATCGATCCGCATTTCGCCGTCGGCCCCAGCCGAATCGTCGTGGACCCAACGCAAATTGGGGTGCCTCTCCAGGGCCGCCGCCAGGGCGCGCAATAGCTGGCGATTGTCGATGTGACCCTCGTCAGGGAAAAAGACGCCGCGGGAGAATGCCGTGAGTTCTGGCTCCAATTCCCGGATTCGCCTGGCGCCAACCGGCTCGCAATGCCCGGCGGCCCGGCGCCGCAGGCGCTCCAAATCCTGCGCATCGGCGGCGTGTGCCACGACGAGCGTACCACTATCGGACAAGGCTACGGGTGTGTGCAGACGACGAAGAATCACTCGCCACTCGGCAACCGCCCGGCACCCCAGTTCCGATACCAGGTGTTCCGCGCTCTCCAACTCGCAGTACGGTGCCAACATTCCCGCACCCGTATAAGCGGCGCTGCTCCGTCCTGCCTTGTCGTCCGGATCGTAGAGCGTTACCCGCCAGCCGAATTCCAACAGGCGCAATGCGGTGAGCCGGCCGATCAGGCCGGCGCCGGCGATATAGGCTGATTCCCCGCTGCCCACCGCGGCTCAAACGGGCCGGTAAACCTCGGAACCCTGCTCCCGAAACTCCTCGGCCTTGTCTCTCATACCATGCTCCACAGCATCGCCAACGTTAGCGATGCGATTCGCACGTGCATAGTCGCGCACGTCCTGGGTAATCTTCATGGAACAGAAGCGCGGGCCGCACATGGAGCAGAAATGAGCGACTTTCGCCGAATCCTTGGGCAGCGTCTCGTCGTGATACGCCCGTGCGCGCTCCGGATCGAGCCCCAGATTGAACTGATCTTCCCAACGAAAATCGAATCGCGCCTTCGACAACGCATTGTCACGAATCTGCGCCCCCGGATGCCCCTTGGCCAGATCCGCCGCGTGGGCCGCGATCTTGTAGGCGATGATGCCGTCGCGCACGTCCTCCTTGTTCGGCAGTCCCAGGTGTTCCTTGGGGGTCACGTAGCAAAGCATGGCGCAACCGTACCAACCGATCTGAGCGGCGCCGATCGCCGAGGTGATGTGGTCGTAGCCTGGGGCGATGTCAGTCGTCAGGGGGCCCAGAGTATAAAACGGCGCTTCATAGCAATCGGCGAGTTCCTTGTCCATGTTCTCCTTGATGAGCTGCATGGGGACGTGGCCGGGGCCCTCGATCATGACCTGAACGTCGTGTTCCCAGGCAATCCGAGTAAGCTCGCCGAGCGTTTCCAACTCGGCAAACTGAGCGTCGTCATTGGCGTCCGCAATGGAGCCCGGGCGCAACCCGTCCCCCAGCGAGAAGGAAACGTCGTACGCCCTCATGATCTCGCAGATCTCGGCGAATCGGCTGTAGAGGAAATTCTCCTGGTGGTGAGCGAGGCACCACTTGGCCATGATCGAGCCACCGCGGGAGACGATTCCGGTCACCCGATCGGCCGTCAAAGGAACGTGGGCCAGCCTCACACCGGCGTGAATCGTGAAGTAATCCACCCCCTGCTCTGCCTGCTCGATCAATGTGTCCCGGAAGATTTCCCAGGTCAGGTCTTCGGCCACACCGCCCACTTTTTCCAGGGCCTGATAGATGGGAACCGTACCGATAGGCACCGGGGAGTTGCGGATAATCCATTCCCGGGTTTCGTGGATATTCTTGCCGGTGGACAGGTCCATGATGGTGTCAGACCC
>JBFGYN010000437.1:0-3302 GCA_041587415.1 Candidatus Competibacterales bacterium
CCGCTCTCTTTGTCTCTTGAAAGTTAAAGTGATTTGTGATGTAGTCGCCCTACCGGTTTCTGGTTCGGCGTTTTTTTTAGTGCAGACGTTGGCAGACTCAGATATTTGGTACGCAGTTTGCACCCAGTCTTCCTGTCTGCAACGCCAACCATCGTTGAGTGGCGGTCCGTGAGTGGCTTCGACAGTTGGATGCGTAGCCGAAAGATGGCGAGCCGTGCAGGCCACAGCAACTGGCGTCGACTGAAACGGCTCGAGGGCCGCGGTGCCGATTCGAGAAGATTCAAGGACGATGCTGAATAGGTGACCACCAAATGACGCAGAAAATTTTCGGTGCGCGGGTTTGGACAGCGCTGATCGTGGTGCTCCTCGTGTGCCCGGCGGCGTGGGCCGGTTCGCCGAACGGACGATACGCTGCATTGGTGATCGACCCGGACGCGGATCGAATCCTGTACTCGCGCAATGCAGACAAGTTGAGGCATCCCGCCTCGCTCACCAAGATGATGACGCTGTTCATGTTGTTCGAGGCTCTCGATCGACGCGAGCTCGCGCTGTCCGATCGGCTGTGGGTTTCAAAACACGCATACGG
The DNA here is from genome assembly GCA_041587415.1 of Candidatus Competibacterales bacterium. Classification (GTDB taxonomy): domain Bacteria; phylum Pseudomonadota; class Gammaproteobacteria; order Competibacterales; family JAHEDQ01; genus JBFGYN01. The sequence continues at coordinate 587 of JBFGYN010000437.1, forward strand.
TCAGGCGCCGTCCAAGCTAGGGCTGAAACCGGGCCAAAGCATCACCGTTGAAGAGGCGATTCTCGGGCTGGTAACCAAATCGGCGAACGACGTTGCGGTTGTGGTCGCCGAGGCGCTCGGCGGCACGGAGTGGACTTTTGCCAAGAAAATGACCGCGCGAGCCCGAGAGCTGGGCATGCGGAATACCACATTTCGTAATGCATCCGGTCTTCATCACCGAAGTCAGGTGACGACGGCGCGCGACATGGCCCGACTTGCGCGCCGTCTGCAGCTGGAATTTCCGAGATTCTATTCGTATTTCTCCGTCGCGCGTTTTCAGTACCGTGACCGGAGTTACAGAAACCACAACCGTCTGCTGGTCGATTACCAGGGCACTGACGGGATCAAGACCGGCTACATTCGTGCATCCGGATTCAATCTGGTCGCCTCCGTGAAGCGTGGGGACCATAGACTGATTGCCGTCGTTTTCGGTGGGCGGACGGCGAAATCCCGGGACCACCACATCACGGAGCTGCTCAACACGGGTTTCGCCCGTCTGCGCAGCGATCCGGATACGGCGTCGGCCGCCCAGGGCAATGCTCGGAGCATTCCAGGTGGGCAACGGGTGGATTCCCTCTCGCTGGTGCCGGCGGGTGGTGCCTCGCCCTGTATCGGCGCGAGAATCCAGGCCAGCGGGCACACCGATCTCCCGCCCTGCCCAGGTTGACCCGAACGTTGCACCAGGACGCTCTGACTTGGGCCGTTGCGGCAAAAAGAACCCGAATTCCGATGCAACGTCCGGGTTAACGGCCCAACTGCGGAACCTCTTCCAACTCTGCGATTCGTATACTTCGTGACGTAGTTGTCCACGAGGTGCGGGGATGCGCGTATCGATCGGAGGGGTTGCCTGCCGTCGAAAGCTTCAACTTCTTGTGGCGACGGTCGTTGTCATGGCTGCAGGGTGTGCGGCGCAGCTACCCGATTCCTTGCGGGATTCGGCGGCACAGGAAGTCGACGTCTCAACGCTGCAGCGCGACCCCGACGAGCACGCGGGTCGATCGCTGCGGCTGGGGGGAGTCATTGACTCCGTGCGTAACGAAGCGCAACACACCTGGGTGGAGATCGTCGCGCGGCCGCTGAGCGGAGGGGGCAGGCCAAAGCTGTCCGAAAACAGCAGTGGACGATTCCTCGCCCGATTCGACGGATTTCTAGACCCCGCCGTCTACGAGCCTGGACGCGAGATAACCGTCGTGGGTACGCTGGACGGACCGCAATCCGGCAGGATTGGCGATTACGAGTACGTCTATCCCGTGGTAAGCGCATCGGCACACGTGCTTTGGCGTCCGCTCCCGCCGCCTGATCCATACCCGTGGCCTCATTTCTACGATCCCCACTTCCACGATCCATGGGATTGCCACTTTCCGCATTCCCGATGGCGTCACTGCTTCTAGACAGGAACATGAAACACGCACGTTCTCTGATCGCGGCACTACCGCTGGTGTGTGGTCTGCCGGCATGCGCAACCAATCCCGATTTTGACACGGAGGGCTTGGACCCCGGCTTGACACCGGAGCACGCGGCGAGAAGCTTCCCGCGACACAGTTTGGCCCGAATCGTGTGGGGAGGAAGGGTGATTGCGGTGTCGAATACGCCTGAGCTCCGAGAGATCGAGGTGCTGGGGTTCCCCCTGGACCGTCGTGACAAGCCGGACGCTGGAGTACAAACGACGGGGCGGTTTTTCGTCACTCACGGCGACGACCCGGATCTCGCCGACTATCCCGCCGGCCAACTCGTAACGGTCTCCGGCATCATCACCGACCGCCGCATCGGGAAGATTGGTGAGGCGCCTTACGCCTATCCCGTGGTGGCGGCGGATCGTGTTTTCGCGTGGCCGGACGATGGGCCTGACTACGGTACGCCAAACTTTTTCTTCGGCTTCGGCATTCAGCTCGGATTTTGACCGCGTTCAGCCGGTTCGCCACCGTCGCACTGAGGGGAGTGAGGCCAGGTAGTGGTATCGGGCCACGGGTTCCGAGTAGCGGTGCTCGGTGCCGATGGGGCAGGCCGAGCGCGCGAAACAGCGATCCGCACAGGCGCTGTGCTCGCGCACGCGATGTTCTGCGCAAGCATGCCAATCCCATCCGGCCCGCGCCACCGCATCGGCAGGGCAGGCATCGATACACGGCGCTGGGCAATCGATACACGGGTCGGGACCGAGGCCGGTGTTCCGGATTGGGGGTGTTTCGCAGCCGACCGCGAGTGCGGCTCTAACGGCCCACCAGCTTCCGTAGCGCCGATGCAAACTCGACATGATGGGCGATGGGCGCAGCAACCCGGCCCGCCCCAATAACGCGACGAGGGGCGCCCGCGTTTGATGCCGCGACTCGGGGAACAGAAATTCATGTGGCAGAGTCCCGAGCATTTCCCGCAATTCGCGGCGGCAGTGCTCGTCCAGCCCGCCACGCTCATGGCGGGCGGTTGCCAGGGCGAGCAATTCCGGATCCCGGTGTCCCAGCCACCGTCTCTGAACCGTGTCGCCAACGCTGCAGACGAGCCAGACGTGGTCGAATGGCTCGGCCAGCGACATCAGATCCTGGACATCCGCTGCCGCGAGCCAAGCCTGGATTCCGTAACCCATCTGCGCCGCGTGCCGCGCGATGTGCGCAATCTCAGACATCGCCCGCCGCCCGAGCGCCCGCTAGCCGGGCGAGATACTCCAAACCCGCGATGGCGCGGC
>JBFGYN010000438.1:0-3298 GCA_041587415.1 Candidatus Competibacterales bacterium
TAGGGTCCCCGTTACGCTGAGACACGTCGTGGACGCCGCATTCGAAATCGCGGGTTACGGGTTGCGCTCCCACGGCATCGAGATTCGTGTGGACATACCGGAGGAATTGCCGGAAATCACCGCCGACCCGGATCAACTGACCCAGGTTTTTACAAATCTGTTCGTGAATGCGCAGCAAGCCATGGAACAATCGCAATCACCGAAGCAGTTGAGCGTATCCGCACACTATTTACCGAAGATCAACGCCGTGCAGGTGTCAGTGACCGATTCCGGCCCGGGGATCGACCCGACTCTCGTGGCGCGAATTTTTGAACCTTTCTTTACAACCAAAGGTATTGGGCAGGGGACGGGCGTCGGCCTTTCGGTGAGCCACGGTATCGTCCAGGCACACGGCGGACGCATCGAGGTCCGCGTACCCCAGGAAGGCGGCACGCGCTTTGAAATCACACTGCCGTTGGAGCCCCCGAGAGCAAGGGACATTGAGTCGGAACTCGGCGTGGTCGAGCAATCCCGTTGCGGTCGAATCTTGGTGGTCGACGACGAGGTCGAGCTAGCGGAAATGCTCGCCGACCTCCTTGCTTCGGACGGCCATCACGTGGCGACCGCCGGCAATGGGCGAGAAGCTCTGGATGCACTGAATCGCGAAACCTTCGACTTGGTATTGAGCGACCTTCGCATGCCGGATTTGGACGGGCCGCAACTTCTTGACGAAATTCGAAGCGCATACCCACAACTCACCGACCGGGTCATTTTCATCACCGGGGACACGTTGAGCGAGACCGTGCGAGAGTTTATCGAATCCGGCAAACATACAGTCATCGAGAAACCATTCGTACCGGACGATGTACGTAAGCAGGTCAGCGAACGACTTCACCAATTGAGGCGAGTCTAGCCCGGACGCGGCATCGGGACCCGGCAATTTCGCGGAGGGCTGGCCCGCGCAGCGTGTGTGATCGCACGAATCGGGCGGCCAGAACTCACGAAAAACCGGTTAACGTCCTGGTGCACGGTCCGGGCTAGTCCAAAAATCTCACCAAATGACGTGTCACGGCTTCGGGCTGTTCTGCGTGCAGCCAGTGCCCAGCGCCAGGTATCGATTCGATCGACGACCGCGGGAAGAAAGTCCGAATCGGGCCGTGATGAGCTGGGAGAACGTAATCGGACGCCCCGCCGTGCAGAAACAACGCTTCCCCGCCATAGGAGGCGCCCGTCAGCGAGTCCGGAAAACCGGTGATATCATCCATGCAACTCGCCAGCGCATCCAGATTGATTCGCCAGTCGAAATGCCCATCCTTAGCGACCAGATTCTGCAGTAGGAATTGGCGGACCCCCACCTCCGTTATGGTCGAAGCCAGGGCATTGTCCGCGTCACGGCGGCTCCTTACCGCCCCGAGATTCAATTCACGGAGCGCTCGGATCAAGCCCAAATGGTCGTGCTGGTAAGGGACCGGCGCGATGTCCAAGACCGCCAGCGAAGTCACGCGATCTGGCTGCTGCAACGCCAGAGTCATGGCAGCCTTTCCGCCCATGCTGTGCCCGACGACGGGTGCGGCCCGAATGCCGTGGCGATCCATGTATTCACCAACATCTGCCGCAAGCTCCGGGTAGGTCATGGAATCGGCCCAGGCAGACGCCCCGTGATTGCGGAGATCCAGGACGCAGACTCGATGGCGTTCCGAGAGGCGCAAAGCAATCGAATGCCAGTTTCGGACCGAGCCGAAAAGACCGTGAAGAATCACAACCGGTCGTCCGGCACCATACTCGACACTATTTAGGGAAACAGGCATGAGCACACAGCTGGGACAGTTGTCGCTACCGCTGAAAGCATGCGCGATTGGTCCGAATCGAACAAGGGGAAATTCCCCATGGATCGCTTGGTTGGCGTGCGGTCGGGCTCACTCCGGCACCCGTCATGCAGCAACTTCCTGAATGTCCCGGGCCGACGTGCCGCGTAGATCGCGCCCGTACCGGAGCTTGCCGGCCAAACGGTAGGGTGCAAACGGAATTTCTTGCCTGGACTCGATGCCGATATCTCGTAGCGTGTAGTCGTCGAGACTGCGCAGCGCTTGCGAGGTGCGACGCATTTCTCCGCCCCCCACGAACACCAGAGCGTTCCGAACCAACGTCGCGGCCCGAACCATTAAGGACCGAGTTACTACCGCCGGTCGCAAAAGCTCGACTGTCTCGCCATTGGAATTACCTCGTCGTTCCGTCATTTTCCAAGCCTCAGTCGTCGTCATGTAGCAGTTCGAAGTGCAGGATAATCTTGCCCGATTTCCGATCGATTTCACGAGCAGCGGCGATCGGTTTCAATTGTTTCCATGTGCCGCGCTGCCACTCGGCTATATTTGACACCCAGGGAGGGCGCGAACGTAACCGAGAATGCGCTGAGAGGCAATGGGCAATGGAACGGATTCGAATCATCGCCGTCGACGATGAGCCGGAAGTTCGGGACATGATCGAGGAGTACCTTACCCGGAAAGGGTTCGACGTACGCACGGCAGACAGCGGCCCTGCATTGCGAGACATGCTCGAGCAGACAAGGCCCGATTTGGTACTCCTGGACATCGCAATGCCGGGCGAGGATGGGCTGAGCATCGCCCGTTTTCTGCGCGAACAGCACGATGTCGCGATCATCATGTTGACGGCAGCGAGTGACGTCGTCGACCGAGTCGTAGGGCTAGAACTTGGTGCAGACGACTATGTCACGAAACCATTCGATCCCCGCGAGCTACTTGCCCGAATCAAGAGCGTCTTGCGTCGGTCGGGTCACGACCGCGAGGCCGACGTACCGTCGCCGGGGAAACAGGAATTGGTACGGTTTGGCCCCTGCATTCTGAATACAGAATCACACCAGCTGTCTGGACCGGACGGGCAAGAAATTGCCATAACGAGCATGGAGTACGACCTGCTCAAGGCCTTCGCAGACCACCCGAATCGCGTGCTCTCACGTGACCAACTGCTCAACATGGCCCACAACCGCGATTGGGAGCCGTTCGATCGCAGTATCGATGTCCGGATCACGCGCCTACGCAAGAAATTAGAGGCCGACCCATCGAAGCCGCAGGCGATCAAGACCGTCCGTGGCGCCGGATACATGTTTGTGCCCACCACCGGCTAGCGGCGTCAACATCCGACCTGTGCCGATTCAGAGCCGCGTTCGCCGTCAACCCCGACGGCGTTGTCGAATCAGTCCGCTTTCGTCGCCGCTGCCGAGAAATTTGAAAGCACATCTCTCACCTTTTCGGTGACTTCCGCACATGCCGCCAATCCGTGTCGGTCTGACAGGTAGGCCGGA
>JBFGYN010000439.1:0-3292 GCA_041587415.1 Candidatus Competibacterales bacterium
GCCGAAGGCCTGCCGAAGATGCGTATGGCTGTCAATCTCTCCGCGCGTCAATTGGTTCAGTCGGGGTTCGCCGAGTTGGTGAGTAACGTGCTGGAAGAGACGGGTCTCGAGCCAGACACCCTCGAGCTGGAAGTCACCGAGAGCTTTCTCATGGACGACGTGGAAGGATCGATCGAAGCACTGAAAGCACTCAAGGATATCGGCGTACACTTGGCGGTTGACGACTTCGGGACCGGTTACTCGAGCCTTACCCAACTCAAGCGCTTCCCCATCGATCGGGTCAAGATCGATCGTTCTTTCGTCAGCAACATTACGTCAGACCCGCGGGATGCGGCCCTTGCTATGGCCGTGGTCGCCATGGCCCACAGTCTCAAGCTCCGGGTCACGGCGGAAGGCGTGGAAAGTGCGGAACAAGAAGCATTTCTGCGCGATCGGCGTTGTCATGAGGCGCAAGGATTTCACATCAGCCGACCACTGAGCTCGAAGCGTCTCGCAGAACTGATCCGTTCTGGGGATTTTCATCCCGCCATTGGTGACGGAATTTCCGACCAGACGCGTGTGCTGCTGTTGGTAGGGGAATCGGAGGATCTCAACGAGAGGGTCCGCGCCGCGGTCGAGAATCTCAGCTATCGTGTGCTCACGGCGGCAACCGCCGAGGACGCGAACGAAGTCATCCACGGACAGGCGGTCGACGTGGTGGTCGTCGATCAGAGGGTGGACGACGACATGGGCCTCGAGTTGTTGCGGCAGATCCGCGTCTATCGCCCGCGCACAATCCGTATCGTTCTCAGCGAAGACGGTTCGATCGCCCCGTTGCTTCGCGCCATCAACGAAGGGGTGATATTCACACATATTCCGCGACGCGATACCGGACCCATGCTGCGCACGACGCTGATCGAGGCCCTACTGCTTTCCGATGTGACCGCTACCGAGTGACCGCCGCGCGATACCTGCGAAGACGACAAGGAGCAACCGAGCAATGGACCGCTGTCAAGTCCGCTTCTGCACAAGCCGATCCGGTGTCGACTGCATTCAGTTACAGCATTTGCTGAATCACTCGGCGTTCTGGGCGCAGGACCGAGAAATCCATGACCTTAGAACGGCAATCGAGCATAGCAGTGCCGTCATCAGCGGGTGGCTCGGTGAGCAAATGATCGGATTTGCCAGGGCGACCTCGGATGGCGTTTTCCGCGCCACCATCTGGGACGTCGTCGTGCACCCGACCTACCAGCGGTGCGGGCTGGGGAAGCGGATCATTGCAAGAATGCTCCGCCATCCCAAGATAAATCGCGTCGAACGTGTTTACCTGATGACCACGCATCAGCAGGATTTCTATGAAAGTCTTGGATTCCGGGCAAACGCATCCACGACCATGGTCAAGTTCAATCGTGCAGGTGACGCCTCAACGGCAGCAACCGAGTTGCGCCGCGAACGGGTATATCTGCGCGAAAACCCTGCGGCCGCGTGAACCGGGTAACGCAAACTTCCACACCCATGAACTTATCCCAGGTCCGATCGCGTCCCTGGGCACGAACGAGCCTGTCTGAGTCGTCTATCCAGGCCGCGATCGGTAGGGTATTCAGCACCCCAAGTCGCACGCGGCACTCATGGTGTGCGACGCAATCGGATATTGAGCTCGCGGAGTTGCTGCTCTTGGACCGGCGCGGGCGCCTGGGTCATGAGACATTGGGCGCTCTGGGTCTTGGGAAATGCAATCACGTCTCGGATCGACGTCGCACCGACCATGAGCATCGCGAGCCGGTCGAGCCCGAAAGCAATCCCGCCATGGGGCGGACAACCGAATCGCAGGGCCTGTAGCAGGAAACCGAATTTCTGCTCCGCTTCGTCGTGACCAATTCCCAGCAGTTCGAACACCGATTGCTGCATTTCCGTGGTGTGAATACGGATGGAACCGCCACCGATCTCGGTTCCGTTCAGGACCATGTCGTAGGCGCGCGAGAGCATTTCCCCGGGCGACCTACGTAGTGCGGCGGGATCTGCAGCGGCTGGCGCCGTAAACGGATGGTGTAGCGCCGTCCAACGACTTGCGCGGTCGTCCCACTCGAACATGGGAAAGTCGACGACCCACAGGGGTGACCATCCGCCCGAAGCCATTCCCATGTCCTCGCCGACCTTGATACGCAATGCCCCTAGCGATTCGTTGACCACCTGTGCCTTGTCGGCGCCGAAAAAAATGAGGTCCCCGTTGTCGCCGGCGGTTCGATCGAGAATGGCTTCCAAAGCGTCGTCCGGCAGAAACTTGACGATGGGCGATTGAAGGCCGTCACGCCCGGCCGAGCGATCGTTGATTTTGATGTAGGCCAACCCTTTCGCGCCGTAGCGCCCGACGTGCTCCGTGTAGGAGTCGATTTCCTTGCGCGTCAAGCGACCACCATTCGGTATCCGAAGCGCGGCAACACGGCCCTGAGGATCGTGTGCTGGCCCGGCAAATACTTTGAACTCGACGGGTTGCATCAGATCCGACACCTCAACGAGCTCCAGCGGAATGCGCAGATCGGGCTTGTCGGAGCCGAAGCGATTCATCGCTTCGGTATAGGGCATTCGCGGAAACGGATCCGGCAGGTTTACCTCGAGTACCGCTCTGAATAGGGACCTGACCATCTCCTCCATCATTGCTGTGATGGCGTGTTCGTCCAAAAACGAGGTCTCGACGTCGAGCTGCGTAAATTCCGGCTGCCGGTCGGCGCGAAGATCCTCGTCGCGAAAGCAGCGCACGATTTGGTAGTAACGGTCCAGCCCCCCCATCATTAGGAGCTGCTTGAACAGTTGTGGCGACTGCGGTAGCGCGTAGAACTGGCCGGGATAGTTCCGGCTGGGTACCAAATAGTCGCGTGCGCCCTCAGGCGTCGCACGGGTCAGCATCGGTGTCTCGATTTCCAAAAAGCCAGCGTCCTCGAGGAAATGCCGCATGTGGCTGACCAGGCGGGTCCGCAAGCGCAGGCGGTTCAGCATCTCGGGCCGGCGGAGATCGATATACCGGTAGCGCAGCTTGATCTCCTCGGAAACGTGCTCGTCATCCAGCTGGAATGCGGGTGTGTCCGATTCGTTCAGAACTGCCAGATCCTGGGCGAGCACTTCGACCGCTCCGGTTACCATATCCGGATTGACCGTTCCCTCCGGGCGGGCGCGGACCTTACCGCGGACACGCAACACGAACTCGTTGCGCACTGTCTCCGCCAAAGCGAACGCCTGTTCCGTATCGGGGTCGACGACAACCTGACAGATCCCTTCCCGATCACGCAGGTCGACGAAAATCACACCCCCGTGATCC
>JBFGYN010000440.1:0-3278 GCA_041587415.1 Candidatus Competibacterales bacterium
GCCAGGCGCGACGAGTGCGGTCGGCTCATTGCCAATATGCGACGAGCAACGCCGTCCGCCGGGGGCGCAACAAAGGTTTTGGGGGGGGGTATCCATCCCTGGAACATGAGCTCAGCGTTCCCGCCGCGCGCGCAGGGTTGCGAATGTCCACTGGAATTTCGGTCCCCACTTGACCTCTTGTGGATTGAAACGCGGTCCGCGCGATTGGATCAGGCTTTCTCGACAGGCCCACGACCGCGGCGCGAACTTTGTCCGGCCCTCCTGTCGGCCCCGCCCGGTCACGGCGGTCGTCTCACGGACACCATGCGTCTATACTCGCCGAATGACGCAGCCGTAGCGATTTTCGACTACGATAAATGACTCGAGTGCTGCTGCTCGGGGAAGGTCGCAGCGAGAGCCGTCGAAAGACCCCGCGACAGCGGGGCGGCGTGTGATGATTTCTATGCGCTCCGGGGGGAGGGCAGCGATCATATGGCAAAGAAGCGGATCGCCGCGTGGGAGAGCCGGAATCCAATGGACGGCGAGTCCATCCTAATGCGCTGGTGCGGAGCCCGCGGGAGTCTGTACGGGTACCCCCGAGTCGATCCAGAGGACATTCCGCGGATGCCCTCGACAGGGGGCATGGACCCTAGTGGTACCCGACTGGGGGTGGCGTGCCTCGGCGGTTACCGGTCTCGCCTCGAGTTCCCCGGATTGCCCTTTCCCGCCCTTTTGACCCGCCCTTCTGGACAGCAATAATGCGTACCTCAGGCGCCCGAATCCCGCTGCGATTTGCGGCCATACTATTGATTTGTGGTGGCCCGCTCACCGACGCGCGAAGCGCGGAGCCCTGCGATCCGCCGGCCGGTAAAGTTGTTTCCGTGCAGGGCCGTGTCGAGGTGAGCCGAGCCGGCGCGTCGACTTGGCAGCAGCTCCAGATTCAAGGCCAGCTTTGTCCGCTCGATAGGGTGCGTGTCGGCGACCGGAGCCGGGCGGCGATCAGGCTGCAAAATGAAACCGTTATCCGCCTCGATCAAGGCACGGTCATCACATTTTCGGCGCTCGCGCCAGATAAGCCCTCCTGGCTGCAGGTGCTCGAAGGCGCCCTGCACTTCATGAGCCGCGTTCCAAGGTCTCTGGACATCAAAACACCGTTCGTGAACGCAGCCATCGAGGGGACCGAATTTGCCGTCGCCGTTGGGAGCGAGCAGACTGAAATCTGGGTGTTCGAAGGCAGCGTGCTGGCTGCCAATGCGTCCGGGCAGCTCAGGTTGGGCCCCGGTGAGACCGCGGTGGCCAGGTCCGGATCGGAGCCGGTCAGGCGTGTAGTCGTCAATCCCCGCGATGCGGTTAGGTGGGCATTGTATTACCCGCCATTGGTGGATTTCGCGATCGGGGCCACCCAGCGCGGACGCGACGATGCCCTGACCGAAGCGCTCGACCGATATAGACGTGGTGACATGGGTGGGGCATTCGCCGCGCTGGAATCCGTGCCCGCCGGTGAGACGAACCCCGAAATGTTGACTCTGCGCGCATCGATGCTGCTCTCCGTCGGCCGCCTGACGGAGGCAAGCGCTGACATCGAACGTCTCGAGAGCGCCGACCCGCGCGGGTCGGCCGCACCGGCTTTGTCTTCGGTGGTCGAGACAGCATTGGGCAACACCGCAGAAGGACTGCGCTTGGCGTCACTGGCCGTCGCCAATGCGCCCGATTCGCCCAGCGCTCACCTCGCACTTTCCTATGCGGAGCAAGCCCGATTCGAGCTGCAGCGGGCGTTGTCCAGCGCGCGGCGTGCCAGTGACCTGGCCTCGGACAGCGGTCTAGCGCGTGCGCGAGTGGCTGAGCTAGAGCTGTCTCTAGGGGAGCTTGGTGCGGCGCTCGATGCGGCTCAACAAGCGATGACGCTGAATCCGGACGTTGCCAGGACTCAGACTGTGTTGGGTTTCGCGTATTTGAGCCAAGCGCGAATCGGTCCGGCTCGGGAGGCTTTTCAAGCGGCCATTCGTCTCGATCAGGCAGATCCATTGCCGCGACTGGGCTTGGGGCTCGCAAAAATTCGCGGCGGTAATCTCATGGAGGGTCGTGAAGACATCGAGACGGCGGCAAGCCTGGATCCGAACGACGCACTGATGCGGAGCTACTTGGGCAAAGCCTACTTCGACGAACGTCGGCAAGGGCCGGCGGCATCCGAGCTTGCCATTGCGAAGTCCCTCGATCCCAACGATCCAACGCCATGGTTCTATGACGCCATCCGCAAGCAAACAGAAAACCGTCCTGTCGAGGCGTTATTCGATTTGCAGCGGTCCATCGAACTCAACGACAACCGTGCGGTGTACCGCTCGCGCCTCCTACTGGACGATGATTTGGCGGCCCGCAGCGCGAGCGTCGGGCGCATTTACGTGGATCTCGGCTTCGAGCAGCGCGCGCTGGCCGAGGGTTGGAAGTCCGTCAATACCGACCCGGGAAATTACTCCGCCCACCGGCTTCTGGCCGACACCTACTCGGCGCTTCCCAGGCATGAGATCGCCCGGGCGAGCGAGGTACTCCAGTCGCAATTGCTCCAGCCCTTGAATGTCACGCCAATACAGCCCCGCTTGGCCGAGGCCGATCTGCTCACCGTCGAAGGCGCTGGACCGACCGATACCGCGTTCAACGAGTTCAATCCGTTGTTCGTCCGCGATGGACTGGCCCTCCAAGCATCCGGGATTGCGGGTAGCAACGACACGTACGGCGACGAGATCACCCAGTCCGGTGTATTCGGACGCTATTCCTACAGCTTGGGCCGCTATCACTTCGAAACCGATGGGGTGCGTGAGAACAACGATCTGGATGTCACCCTCTACGACGCATTTGCTCAAACGCAGCTCGGATACGGCACCAGCATTCAGGCTGAGGTTCGCCATTCCGATCGGGAGCAGGGTCAGCTCGACTTGCTGTTCGGCGCGGCCCCGCTTCCGGCTCTCCGGCGAGATCAAGAGGAAACCACTTACCGCGCGGGGTTTCGGCATGCGTTCTCGCCCGCCTCCACGGTCCTCGCCAACCTCAGCTACCAGGATGTGCGATTTCAGGAGCGCAGAACGAGTCGGACCGGGGCCGACATCGATCTGGAGCGCGACCGGGACGGGGTTACGCTCGATCTACAGCATCAGTTGAGGCGGGACCGCGTCGATTTCATCACAGGGCTGCGCTACCTGAATCAGGACTTCACCCAAAATGTGAGGGTGCAGTTGCCGTCATTCCTGTTCCAGCCACCGTTTCCGCCGAATGCTCCGCCGATCTTGGTGCAGCCGCCGCCGAGC
>JBFGYN010000441.1:0-3259 GCA_041587415.1 Candidatus Competibacterales bacterium
AGCATCGGTCGGCGCCCTTCCAGTATCTCGACCGTCAACTCGTCGCCCACTTGCACCTGCAGAATCTCAGCCAGCATGGTCGACAGCACGAGCCCCTCGGGTGGCAGATTGACCTGATGGCCGCTTGCGTCGAATACGAGCTGTAGGGTTTGATGCGCCGGGACCCCCAGCACGGAGCCCCGATGTTCACGGGAACCCGACCTCAGGCGGGCGCTCACGGACCGAATGCCCTCGGTGGCGAGAACGCCCGGCAGCTTTTTCAGGCTTCGTATCGCGCCGTCCGGCCGCGCCTCCGCAAATCCCACGGAAATGTCTTGACGTTGCGCTTGCTTGAAGTACACGTCGACCATGTGATCGATGGCGTCCAGCCAGTGTAAGGCCGTTACGAGTACCGCAACCGCCATTCCAATTCCAGCGCTGGTGAGAAACGAACGGACGGGCCAACGCCCGATCTGACGCAGCACAATGCGCGTCAATTGGTCCAGGCGTCCAGTGAGTCCTCGCTCGGCGAATTGCGTTCGCTTGAATAGCGGTGGTGCCGGCGGCTGCATCGCCTCCGCTGGCGAAAGTCTTTGACTTTGGCGAATGGCTCCAATGGAGCCGATGACAGCGGCGCCCAAGCTCGCGACGGCCGCGATCACAAACGGGTTTGGGCCGGGGCGAAAAAGGAGAAACGGAAAACGGTAGAACTCGGCGTAGAGCTGCGTGTTGTACAGTCCAAGCCAGAAGCCAATTGCCCAGCCGAGAATCACACCCACCGAACCCATGCACAAGACCAGCTTGAGGTAATGCCAGCCGACCTCCAGATCACTGTAACCGAATGCCTTGAGCAGCCCGATTTCTGCCCGCTCCACGGTGATCAGCCGGCCCAGGACCATATTGGTGAGGAATGCGGCGACCGCCAGAAAAATGCTGGGCAAAATACTCGACATGGTCCGAAGCTGGTCGATCTCGTTCATCAGAAACCAGTTCGATATCTGGTCGCTTCGATCGTAGGCGCCGATGCTGCCGTAGCGGTCGAGGAGCCGGTCCATGCCGGCGACGACGTCGCGCGTATCCGTACCCCCATGAACACGTACGGAAATGTCGTTGAACGCGCCGTGCAGGTCGAAAGCGGCCCGCAGTCCGTCCCGTCCGAGCCATATGACGCCAAATCGGCGATCGTCGGGCACAAGAGCGCCGGGCCCTAGCGCATACACGTACTCGGGTGACAGAGCTGTACCAACCACGTCGAGCTCTCGCCAACGGCCGTTGATCACGGCCCGGAAACGATCTCCGAGCCCCAAACCGTGGGCCAAAGCGAATGGCTCATTGAGTACGGCTTCGTCGGGACGATCCCCTACGGGGAACCGCCCAGATCGCAGCGCCAGCTGGTTCAGGGGTGCCGTTGCATCCGGTGACACGGATACCAGTTCGGCAACCACCGGCTCCTCGAAGCCCTCGATGTCGACGATGGCGGGGTGGACCACACGGGTTTCGACCGCCAGCACGCCAGGTAGCTGCGCAATGCGCTGGGCCACCCGATCGGGCGCGCGTTCGAGCTTCGCGAATACGTGTCCGAATCGGTGGCGTTCGTAGTAGGCAACGGCCGTGTCATCCAGCGCCTCCACCGCCGTGAGCGACATGACGAGCACCGCGACCCCCGAGGCAATGACCAGGCCGATGGCCAGCACCTGGCCACGCAGGCGCCAGAGGTCCCTGAAGAGCTTGCGATTCAGTGCGAACACGGCCCTACCAGCTCAGGTCCGCCGCCGAGCGCTTGCTTTCGTTGCGGTGTTGTTCGGTCACATGACCGTCGCCGAACGAGATGACACGATCCGCAATGTCCGCGATGATCGCATTGTGGGTGATCAAGACTGTTGTGGTGCCGAGTTCCGCGTGAGTTCGCTGAATGGCTTCGAGGACGAGGATGCCCGTCTTGCTGTCCAGTGCCCCCGTCGGTTCGTCGCACAGCAGCACATTCGGCCGTTTGGCGATGGCGCGCGCGATTGCCACCCGTTGTTGCTCACCGCCCGAGAGCTGAGCTGGAAAGTGATGCGTGCGCTCTGCGAGACCAACCAGGCCCAACGCCTCGCCGGGCGGCATGGGGTCGCGAGCAATCTCGGTGACCAGGGCGACGTTCTCGATGGCCGTAAGGCTCGAGATCAAATTGTAGAATTGGAACACGAAGCCCACGTGATCGCGCCGATAACGGGTAAGACCCTTGTCGTCGAGCGCGGTCAGTTCCTGTGACCCGAAGAACACCCGTCCGCTGGTTGCCTGGTCCAACCCGCCCAGAATATTGAGCAACGTGGATTTGCCGCTTCCGGACGGACCCAGCAGGACCGTCAGTTCTCCTGGGGCAAGTGTCAAGTCGACACCGCGCAGGGCATTCACCTCCACCGAACCGGTTCGATAGGTCTTGGTGAGATCTTTGGCTTGAAGAATCCCCTGACGACGGGAATGTTCCCGCAGGTCGTCCCCGGATACGGAGCCGATTCCCAAAGCGGCGTACCCGCGTCCTTCGATCACCGACGCCCAAGCGGGTCGAACTGGTGGACCAGCTGCCCCAAACTTGTCTGTTCCCCTGCAGGCCGGAATAGCGGTGCCCGCTCTTTGCAATGGCGGGTCAGATCGTCGAGAAATTTTGCATCGGTTTCGGCACGATGGATTTGCCCGGCCAGGGCAGTGGTGTCTCGGGCCGGGTAGTAGCCGGGATAATTCCGCCCGAGCAGCCCCACGGATCCGGGAATGTCGGAGGCGATAACCGGAACCCCCGCCACGACGGCTTCGGAGATGACGTTGGCGCCGCCTTCCATGATGGAACTCAGTACCATGAGGTGGGTTTTGCCGAATTCCCGTCTGACAACCCAACCCGGTACCTCTCCGCGCCAGCGATAACGCGGGTTCGTAGCCATTTCGGCCCGCGCGTCGTCCGCCCAACTCTCGGTGTGGGCCTTGCCCAGATGAATGACTCGAACGCGGGATGATGCGGGCAGCTCACGCACGGCGTAGGCCGTGCGTAGTGAGTCCTTTTCCTCCCTCAAATGGCCGATTACGCAGATGTCGAAATGTCTCTTCGAGGGTGTGCGGCGCTTGGGCAGCGGCTCAGCGGACTGGTAGATCACATGCAGTTTGGTGCCGAATCGTTTCGGGATTGCCTCGTGCACCAGATCGTGCAGGCAAACCAGCGCGTCGGCCGCTTCCATGGACCCCAACGTGAGGTCGGGATCGCTCTCCTGGAAGCGGTAGATGTCCGTGCCGGTCAGCACCACGACCA
>JBFGYN010000442.1:0-3226 GCA_041587415.1 Candidatus Competibacterales bacterium
AAGCCGAGCGGCCTGCCCGCCGAGTAGGTCTTCTCGATGATGGCAACGGAATGCGAATCCTCGGCGAGATCCCACAGTGGACCGTGGCCGCCGGGGTAGAACACGGCATCGAAGTCATCGGCCGAGACACTCGCAAGCTTCGCGGTATTCGCCAGCGCCGCTTGGGCTTCATCGTCTTGCTCGAATCGACGGGTTGCGGCGGTCTGGGAATCCGGCTCGTCACTCTTCGGGTCGAGGGGCGGCTGCCCCCCTTTGGGCGAGGCGAGCGTGATGTCTGCGCCGGCGTCCCGGAATACGTAGTACGGTGCGGCAAGCTCTTCCAGCCAAAAACCCGTCCTCTTTCCCGTATCGCCGAGGCGATCGTGTGACGTCAGGATCATCAATACCTTCATGAGAACCTCACCTGATTAGTTTGTCATTAGCTTAAGCTCGGCATGCGAAAGCAGCCAAACGACATGCCCGCTCGACGGGGCAGTGCGTAGACATGCCTCGGGCCGCGAATGATGTAGGCCACGGCGCTTTCGATTCGTTCCCCACTGCCGATCATCTCGACCAAGATTTTGGCGCGTGCATTCTGAATGGCGCGCCCGCCTGGCAGCAGCAGTGCGGTTTCTGCGAAGCGGCGAGCTGGGCGTGGAGCGACTTTCGATTCAACCGCTGCCAGCTATTCCGATCACGCTTGCTACACTGGGGACAGGGCAAGTGGAAGTCAGCGGCGAGGAGTTTGATGCTCTCATCAGCTCTGCGCAGGGTGACAACGACAACCAACTGAAACGACGCGAGTTGACGATCGGGGAGGCAGTCGCAAGATGAAAGCATCGGAGCTGTTCGTGCGGTGCCTGGAGGCGGAGGGTGTGGAGTACATCTTCGGGGTCCCGGGTGAGGAGAACGCCGACTTCATGATGGCTTTGGAGCACTCCCAACGGATCCGGTTCGTGCTCACGCGCCACGAGCAGGGCGCCGCGTTCATGGCCGAGGTCTACGGGCGCCTGACCGGCCACACAGCAGGTTGCCTGGGCACACTTGGACCGGGCGCAACCAACCTGATCACCGGCGTCGCCGACTCCAACATGGATCGCGCGCCTATGCTGGTGCTGACCGGCCAGGGCTCGACCGCGCGGCTGCACAAGGAATCCCATCAGATCATGGACGTGGTGGAGATGTTCCGCCCGGTCACGAAGTGGGCGACTACCGTCTACAACGCCCGGACTATCCCTGAAATCGTGCGCAAAGCCGTCCGCGTCGCGCGCAGCGAGAAACCTGGCGCCGTGCACATCGAGTTGCCGGAGGATATCGCCAAACACGCGGTGGAGGCGCAACCCATGACGGCCCGCCGTTACCGGCGCCCGGGGCCCGACGACAAGATCGTCGACCGGGCGTTCGCGCTGCTGGCCGGGGCGAAACGGCCCGTCATCGTGGCGGGGAACGGCACAATACGCAAACGGGCATCGAAACAACTGCGCGCGTTCTGCGCGCAAACAGGGATCGGGGTTCTGAGCACCTTCATGGCCAAAGGCGCCGTCGACATGGACGCCGACTATTGCCTGTACACCATCGGCCTGGGCGCGAAGGACATCCCAACTCTAGCCATCGATCAGGCCGATCTCGTAATCGCACTGGGCTTCGACATGGTGGAGTACCACCCCCGCCTGTGGAATCCATGCGCCGACAAGACGATCATTCACGCGGATTTCCTGCCAGCGGAAATCGACGAATTCTACAACCCTGAGGTCGAACTCGTAGGCGACCTCGCGCACACGCTGTGGATGCTCAACGAGCGCCTGCGCCAGCGGGGCGTCCCCGAATTCGAGACGACTGTGCGCGACGACGTGCGCCGGCGGATGCAACTCGAGCTGGCGACACACGCGAAAGACGACACTCGGGGTTCAATTCGGCCGCAGAGGATGTTGTGGGACGCGCGCCAGGTTCTCGGGCCGGAGGACATACTCCTGTCCGACGTTGGCGCCCACAAGATGTGGATCGCGCGGCACTTTCACTGCCACGAACCGAACACCTGCCTGATTCCGAACGGGTTTTGTTCGATGGGATTCGCGCTACCCGGCGCGATCGCCGCCAGTCTCGTGCACCCTGACCGCAGGGTGCTCGGCATCGCCGGCGACGCGGGATTCCTGATGAACGTGCAGGAGATGGAAACCGCCCGCCGGCTGAACGCCAACCTGGCAATGCTGGTCTGGGAGGACAAGGAGTACGGGCTCATCGCCTGGAAGCAGCAGAGCGAATTCGGACGCCATACGGACCTATCCTTCGGGAATCCGGACTGGCTGCTGCTGGCGCGGTCGTTCGGGTGGCACGGGCACCTGGTGGACGCCAGCGCTGAGTTTGCGCAGACGCTGGAGTGGGCGCTCACGGAGCAAGGCCCAAGCCTGATCGTAGCTCCGGTGGATTACCGGGAAAATATGCTGCTGAACGAGCGCCTCGGAGATCTCACCCAGCCCTGCCCCATGGCGGGCTGAGCACAGGGGTCAAGTCTATTTATCCATTCGTGCGTTTAGAGATCAGATCGATAGATAGTTTTGACCGGATTCCGGCCTCAATGTCGTTGCCAGGCCGTATTGCTGCATGACACCATTCGGCCCAACGCACTGGATTCAAGCCGGTTGGGCCCAGTTTCGAAACAATCGTAGGAATCGATCACCTTGCTGTCTCGCTTATTAGAAAGGCGTCGAGCTGTCAACCTCGCCCTACAGGGCGGCGGAGCACACGGCGCCTTCACTTGGGGCGTGTTGGACTACCTGCTCGAAAACGAAAGGTACCGCTTCGAGGGTATCAGCGGCACCAGCGCCGGAGCAATGAATGCGGTGGTCATGGCTCAAGGTCTCATGGAAGGCGGTGCCGAGGGCGCCCGCGAGGCGCTGGCGGCCTTTTGGACCGCGGTGGCCGCGAGCGTGCCTTTCGAGCTCGCGTCACATTCCGTGGACGGCCGCGCGATCTCCCTGTCGCCGGCCCTGACTTTCCTGCTGGATCTCACGCGCTATTTCTCACCCTATCAGCTCAACCCATTCGACCTGAATCCATTGCGTGACGTGGTCGAGGCCCAGATCGATTTCGAAAACCTGCGTGCGAAGTGCCCGGTCAAGCTTTTCATCGCCGCGACCCACGCCAACAGCGGACGATTGCGAATCTTCCGCAACCACGAGCTGAGCACCGACGCAGTACTCGCCTCGGCCTGCCTGCCCACCATTCACCACACCATCGAGATCGGGGG
>JBFGYN010000443.1:0-3212 GCA_041587415.1 Candidatus Competibacterales bacterium
CAAGACCTCAAAGATTCACGGCCGCACCAATGCGGCCCTCGACAAGCCTGTCGACACCATCCTGACCCTCATTCAGACCCTGACACACGAGAAACCGGTCACGATACGGATACAGAACGACTTCATGTTCTTGGGCGAGAGCCACCTGAAAGTGAGCGCCCAGCAGATGCTGGTCATCTCCAACGTGATCGACACCATGAACCAATGGAAGATCGGCGGATTGACCTTCTCTGCCTCGACATCCTCACAAGACCTCCGGGAATTTGCCGCGCTCTTTGTCGGCCTCGATCCTGCCACCAAGTCGATCGCGGACTTTCGGCAGGAACTGACGAACCTCAATGTGGCCACCATCAAGATCGAAGATCCGCGCGTGCTCGCAGTGAACAACGCCGGAACGGAAAACAACCCGAAGCTTCGCCATAAAGCCCAGTCAAAAGCCGCCTATGAAAAAGCATCCGACGCGGCCAGCCGCATGACTCAGTCAGCCCGAGAGGGAGGCACCCTGAGCTTCAAGCAGGCCAAGCGCGCCATTCAAAATATCGTCGATCTCATGAAGGCCGACGAACCGGCTATGCTGGGCTTCACGACGCTGCGCTGCCATGATCAATACACGCAGAAACATTCCGTTAATGTCGCCCTTCTCTCGATCGCCTTGGCCAACCGGGCCGGCTACCCAAAAGTCGAGCTCGCCGACTTAGGGTTGGCGGCGCTCTTTCATGACATGGGAAAGTCGGCCATCCCTCTGGAAGTCCTGAACAAACCGGGAGAGTTTACGGAAGATGAATGGGAGGCCATGCGCAGTCACCCGACGGAGGGCGTCTTGAGTCTCGCCCAACTGCGCGGCATCGTCAACCTCCCGTCGCGCATGGCTGCGGCCTCCTTCGAACATCATATGAATCTCGACTATTCCGGCTACCCCAAACTGAAGACCCAGTGGAAGCTTTCCTTGACCGGACGCATTCTCATGATTGCGGACTGTTACGATGCCATGACGTCTTCGCGCGTCTACCGCCGCGAACCCATGGCGCCGGCGAAAGTCCTGAACATCATGTTTCAAAAGTCCGGGAAGAGCTTCGACCCGACGCTCCTCAAGCTCTTCGCCACCTGTGTGGGCATCGTCCCCATCGGCAGTATGGTGGAGCTCACCAGCGATGAATTTGCCGTCGTCCTCAAACCGGCCGCGAACACGGCGGACGGCGAGCGGCCGTTGGTCAAAGTGATTGCCGACGCGCAGGGCAATCCGCTCGACAATGGACCGGAGTTGGACCTGACTGAAAAAGACGAGACGGGAGAGTATCGCCATAGCATCATCCGACTGATTGACAACGCCGAACACAAGTTCGATACAAGCCGCTATTTCGTCTAACAGACCCGATCGGACCTCGCCGCCGCCACGGCAGGATCTCAGTTTCCCTTCGCTTGACAGTCCGAAGTCCGCTGCTCGACAATGCCCGCATGCCGGATCGGATCGTCATCGAGCGATTGGAATTCCGAGGACGCTGCGGCGTGACGCCGGAAGAGCGGTCTCGCCCGCAACCGCTGGTCGTCGATCTCGAAATGACCTGTCATCTGGGGCCGGCTGGGTGCTCGGACGATCTGGCCCACACCATTGACTATGCCAGAGTCGCCCAGCGCGTGGTGGAGACAGGAACGGCTCAGGATTCCTGTCTTTTGGAAGCCCTGGCTGAACGACTTCTGACGATGCTCTTCGCCGAATTTCCTGTCGAGCAAGCCACGCTCTGGTTGCGAAAGCTCCATCCTCCGATCACTGCTGTCACCGGCTCCGTTGGAGTGACCGTCGAACGAACGAGGCTGGCGCAGCAAACCCAGCGCATGGACCCTGCCCCTTCACGATTTCTTGTGGAACAGCTGCACCGGTTTCCCAAAGGCAAGGCCCTCGACGTGGCGGCCGGACATGGCCGCAACTCGCTGTTCCTTGCGTCGCACGGCTATCAGGTCGATGCCATCGATCGCGACGAGAAGGCGCTGACGCAACTCGCGGCAGCGGCACAGAGCCGCGCCCTGACCGGTGTCACGACGAAGACGATCGACCTCGAACAGCCGGCTCCCTATGACCCAGGTCTGGGGAAAGAGACCTACGATGTGATCATCGTCTTTTTCTACCTCTATCGGTCGTTGTTCCACCCCCTCATCGACGCACTCAAGCCAGGCGGCATTTTGGCCTATGAAACGTTCACCATCGATAACTACTTTCATCACCAGCATCCGAAGCGGTGGGAATTTTGTTTGGTACCCAACGAACTGCTGCGTCTCACGTCCAGTCTTCACATTCTCCACTATGACGAAGGAGGCCACGCAGACGGCCGGACCCCAGGCCTGACTTACACGGCGCAGCTCCTTGCTCACAAACCGATGCGTTCAGGTCCTCCCGCATGAGCCGCTTGGACCTCCACCTGCACACAACCCACTCGGACGGAAGCTTCACGCCGACGGAAGTCATCAATCTTGCGCACATGGCCGGCGTCACGGCCCTGGCCATCACCGATCATGACATTACGACGGGAATACTTGAAGCCACGGTGGCCGGGCGTGAGCACGGGATCGACGTCATTCCCGGTATCGAGATCAGCTCGATTCTTGGGAACTCGGAATTGCATATTCTTGGGTATTTTCTCGACTACCAGGATGCGCAGCTGCATGAGCGGCTTGCATTCCTCCGAGAAAGCCGCCACCGCCGCAATCCGAAGATCATCGAGCGATTGCAGGCCGCAGGCATCGATATCACCTATGAAGAGGTCCGCGCACTGGCCGGAACCGAATCTGTCGGGCGGCCGCATATCGCCCGCGTCTTGATGGAGAAACGGGTCGTCGCCTCGGCCAAAGAGGCATTCGACCAATGGCTGGCCGACGGCCGGCCGGCCTACGTGCCGCGCGAACTCCCGACTCCTTCAGAAGCCATGCAGTGGATCAAGGCGGCCAAGGGACTGCCGGTGCTCGCCCACCCGACCTGGGTCAAGACGACGGAAGGCACGTTGACAGATCTTGTCCGCCGACTGAAAGCCGATGGCCTCGATGGGGTGGAAGTCCATTACAGCACGCACACCCCGCGGCAAACGCGCGACTATTTGGCTCTGGCCAAACAACTGGATTTACTCGTCACAGGCGGGAGTGATTTCCACGGCGTGACCAAACCTGACATCGACGTCGGCGTCGGCAAAGGCGCGCTGCACGTTCCCGGCTCCCTGCTCGAC
>JBFGYN010000444.1:0-3202 GCA_041587415.1 Candidatus Competibacterales bacterium
ATGGCGGCACCGCGGCGCTCCAGCTCGGTACCGGTTGCGCCGTCGATGACGATGATCTTGCCGGCCTCCAGGTCACGCTCGATGGCTTGTAAGGGCGATGTGCTCACGGCGTTGTAGTCCTCCTCGGTGAGCCGAATCGGTTCGGCGTCTCGGCTCAGTCGTCAAGAAGTGTGATCAGAGAGATTGAAACTCGAAGGCGTTCACTTGCTGCGGCAAGTACGGGCGTCGGGCGATTTGAGACTTGCACACATCCACCTCGTGCCACAATCTGTGATCGATGGCAGGCACACTCGGACGGACGGCGCGATGCTCACAGTGCCTTCGCCCGATCGCGCAGCTCGAATTTCTGAATCTTGCCGGTGGAGGTCTTGGGAAGTGGCCCGAACACCACGGTTTTCGGGATCTTGTAGCGAGCCAACACCGTGCGGCAATAGTCGATGATTTCCCCAGCCTCGGCCTCGGCGCCCTCCTGCAGAGTGACAAAAGCGCAGGGCGACTCGCCCCACTTGTCGTCCGGACGCGCGACCACCGCCGCCTCGAGGACCTTGGGGTGACGGTAGAGGGCCTCCTCCACCTCGAGGCTGGAGATGTTCTCGCCGCCGGAAATGATGATGTCCTTCGCCCGATCTTTCACTTCTATGTAGCCATCCGGGTGCTGCACCCCAAGGTCACCGGTGCGGAACCAGCCACCCGCCAGAGCATGAGCGGTAGCCGTCGGGTTCTTCAAGTATCCCTTCATGATGGTATTCCCCCGGAGCATGAGTTCCCCCAGAGTCTCGCCATCAGGAGGTATCGGCGCGAGGGTCTCGGAATCCCGCACTTCGGCACCCTCCAGGGTCAGGTACTTGACGCCCTGACGAGCCATTTTCTCGGACCGTGCGCGAGGCTCCAGAGATTCCCAGTGGGGTTGCGGCGCACACAATGTAGCCGGCCCGTAGCTTTCCGTGAGCCCATAGAGGTGCAGCACGTCGAAGCCTGCGTCGGCCATCCGCTGGATTACCGCCGAGGGCGGCGCTGCGCCGCCGGTGGCAATGTGCACCCGATGGCGAAACAACCCTTTCAGCTCGGCTGGGGCGTGGGCGAGTGCGTTCAATACGATAGGCGCCCCGCACATGTGCGTCACCCGGTGCTGACCGATCAGTGGGTAGATGAGCGCTGGGTCGACCCGCCTCAGGCATACGTGGGTACCGGCCGCGGCGGTTACCGCCCAAGTGAAGGTCCAACCATTGCAGTGAAACATGGGCAGAGTCCAGAGATAGACCGTGTCCCGATTGAGGTTGAAAGCCACCAAATTGCCGAGTGCATTGAGGTACGCGCCGCGGTGATGGTAGACGACACCCTTTGGATTGCCGGTGGTGCCAGAGGTGTAATTGAGTGCCAGTGCCTGCCATTCGTCGTTTGGCCCGCTCGGGTTGAAATCCGGAGCGCTTTCGGTGAGCAAGGCCTCGTAGCCGCTTTCTCCCAGTTGTTCCCCGCCATCGCCCCAGGGGTCGTCGAAATGAATCACCGGCGGTGGATTCTCCACCTGCGACAACGCGCGCTTGATGGTCGCCGAGTATTCTGTGTCGGCAATGAGCAATTTCGCCTCGCCATGCTGGAGGATGAAGGCGATGTTGGCCGGGTCGAGCCGAGTGTTGAGGGCGTTCAGTACGGCACCGATCATCGGCACCCCGTAGTGCGCCTCCAGCAAGGCCGGAGTGTTGGCCGCCATCACCGCCACCGTGTCCCCGGGGCCGATGCCGCGGGCGGCCAGCGCCGACGCGAGGCGCAGGCACCGCTCTTCAAACTGGCGATAGGTGTAGCGGTCTTCGCCGTGGATCACCGCGAGTTTGTCTGGATACACCGCCGCTGAGCGATGCAGGAACGAGATGGGCGACAGGGCAACGTAGTTGGCCGGCGTCGGGTCCAGGTATTGCTGGTAGATGTCGTTCCGGGCATCGTTCATCCACGCTCCTCCCACGATCAATTGTTTGGCTCGAGGGACGTTCATCGGGCCAAGTCGCTACGGGAAGGGTGGACAGCAGGCTGCGAATAATCAAGCGCCAGCCGTTCCTGCGCCCAGGCGACGGGCCAAGCCGCAGCGCCTCACTACTTCTGCCGGAGTCGCTTTGCATTGGCGACGGCCCGGCGCTGAACGGGCGCTAAGCCCTTGCCCAAAATGACAGACGCCCCGTGTCGCATGTCGTCTGCAATCCTGAGCGCCGACCACGCGCTCGGGTGCCCAGGCCACCAGGTCGAGCGAATCGCGGAGAGCATCAGTTTGTGCTGCGTTAGCGTGGCTTCGGCAGCCATGGCAGTCCACGATTCGTAGAATGCCGCTAACTTCTCCGACCACATGCGGTCGAATTCCCGTCTGTCTCGCGCGGATGGGTTTGATCCAGCAAGCGCCATGCGCAGAACTCGATGTGCGACCACTTGCGGTACGGCAATCGACATTTCCATTGCCCGCCAGGCGGACAGCTCAGATTTCCGACGTCGTGAAGACATGGCTACTCCGCAGGTGAGTGCTCAAGGGAGTTTGAGTCACCGGTTTGGGGCGTAATGGACTAATTCGGGGCCGAGCATACAGGCTTCGTCGACTCGCGGATATCGACACGCGTGGTCGTGACACGAGTGCGCGATCGTCCCGGGTGGCCGTCGTACTCACGAACCCCGTCCTCAGTCTGTCCGGCGCGTGTAGAGAGTGCCGGCGTCCAGACAGCCGGGGCGACACACTGTTGGCGGTGGCTGTCCGCCTGTCCCCCGAAAACGCTGATAGCCAGGCGCCCTCCCACTCGGAGGCCCGCACAACTTTTCGGCCTGGATTCGGGTACGCTCAGTCGCGCGGTGGATTCCGTTCGTTCGTGGCACCGCGGCGGCGCGGTTCAGGTCTGGCAAACAGCCTGAGCCGGAGCCGTTCGCCAGTCGAACTTCGACCACCGATACGTGAAGTGCAATAAAACTATTCGATAATTTTACAAAAAACGTTGTGACCCGTTTCATTTTCGGCTGATGTGCTGGTGAGAATACGGTTTTAACCAGCTGATTATTAAAAATTCATGAACAATATCAGGTTGCTTGTTTGCCGCGCCGCCGCAAGAAGTCTTTCCGTTGATTATTGACATTAAATTGTACAAATCTTAATCTTCCAGGGAGAGATAGTTGGTTGACGCACGAGCTGATTCAGGAGAGGGTGATGACCGAACGCATCGTCGACTCGCAA
>JBFGYN010000445.1:0-3196 GCA_041587415.1 Candidatus Competibacterales bacterium
CCAGCATTTGCTGCTGGCCGACGAACCCGAATCTGTGGGCGGCGCGGACGCGGGTCCAAACCCGTATGATTTGCTGTTAGCGGGTCTCGGCGCCTGCACAAGCATGACCATGCGACTCTACGCGCGACGCAAGGAACTGGATCTCCGGCGAATTCGAGTGCAGCTCACGCACCGGAAAGTGCACGCCAATGACTGCGAGAACTGCGCCACGCAAGAGGGCAAATTAGACCAGATCGAGCGCGTGGTGCGCCTGGAAGGGAATCTCAGCGCCGAGCAGCGGACGCGGCTGCTGGAAATCGCGGAACGTTGTCCGGTTCACCGGACGCTTCATTCCGAGGTACGTGTGCTGACTCGGGAAGGGTGAAAGAAGGGCCGTTTCGCTCCCACGGTCGGACCTTGTGTACACTGGCTTTCCCTCCGTCGATCTGTCCAGGGTCGAAAGGGTTATCCTGTGGATACGGGCGGGAGGGCCGCGTGGAAGACAAGAATCGGGCTCGCGTCGACACCCTGGCCGAAGATCCGAATGCGGCTCATTGCCGCAAAGGGGACCTCGAGGCGAAAGAGATTCTCGTGCGGCATGCCGAGGATGTTGGCGAGCAGGATACGAATGACGCCCCCGTGGGTCACCAGCAACACGTGGCAGTCCTCGTGGCGCTGCAGAAGGCTCGTCCAGGCGTCGCCGACCCGTTTGGCAAACGCTTGCAAGGTTTCTCCTCCGGGCGGTCCGAAGAGCGACGGCTCCCGCCAAAACGCTCGTAGCGCATCCGGTTCGTCGCGAAGAATGCCCGCCGTGGTCCGCCCCTCCCAACGCCCGAACGCCATCTCCTCGAATCCTTTCTCCTCGTGCACCTCGAGACGCCGTTCGACTGCGAGCTGGCGCGAAAACGCAGCGCACCGCTCCAGGGGTGAGGTCAGAATCAATTGCCAACAGGTTCGATTCGCGACGGCAGCCCGCATCTGCGTCCACCCGTTCTCGTTAAGAGGGTCGTTCAAGCGTCCCCGAAAACGTACACCACCCTCTGGCTCGCCGTGACGCAGCAAATCCACCGTCGTGCAGATTTGTCGGGGCATCAGGACGTTGAGACGCCGGCGGAGTCGAATGTGGCCATGCCGCCGTGCAAGTTTATCGCCGCACGCAGAATCAGGGCTGCGGTGGCCGCGCCGCTTCCCTCGCCAAGCCGCATCCCCAAATCGAGAATCGGGTCGGCGTCGAGCGCGTCAAGAACACGCGCATGGCCTGCCTCCGTCGAGCGGTGTCCGAAGATCAGCCACTGTTGGATCTCGGGGCGGATGCGTACGGCTGCCAATGCCGCGACGGTGGCTATGAATCCGTCGATCAGCACCGGTAGACGTGATTGCGCCGCCCGGATGTAGCAGCCGACGAGCGCCGATATTTCCAAGCCGCCGAGGCGCCTCAGCGCTCCCATGGGCTCGTTCATCAGATCGCCATGGAGGGCGAGGGCTCGCGCAACGACCATCGATTTTCGTCGAATTCCTTCCGCATCGAGACCTGTCCCCGGACCCACCAGGTGCTCGGGTGCCTCTCCCATGAGAGCGCATCCTAGGGCGCTCGCGGCCGTGGTATTGGCAATCCCCATTTCGCCGGCGATGACGAGTTGGCACCCGCCGCCGGCCGCACGCTCGATGGCGGCGCGTCCGACCAACAGCGCTCGTCGTAGTTCCACCGAATTCATCGCCGGCTCTACCGAGAGGTTGCGGGTGCCGGCGGATATCCGCGCATCGACCACGCCAGGTAGGGGCCCGGGATCCCCAACCGTGCCGACGTTCACCACCTCAAGTGTGGCATCCAGTTGCCGCGCGAGAACGCTGATGGCCGCTCCGCCCGCCGAGAAATTTCGGATCATCTCGACCGTGACTTGCTGAGGATAGGGCGCGATGCCCTCTGCATACACGCCGTGGTCGGCGGCGAATACGACAACGCGAATGCACTTCAGGTCCGGTTTGGCACGGCCTTGCATGCCCGCCAACTGCACTGCCAACGATTCCAATCGTCCGAGTGAACCGGGTGGTTTGGTCAAATTACGCTGATGGCGCAGTGCCTGTTGCCGGGCTTCGGCGTCGGGCTCCGGAATCGCTTGATTTACCCAATCATCGAACATGGAGACGAATCCTTGCTTCAATTATGCGCTTACGCCAAACCGGCATGACCGCTGTCGCAACAAGTGGTCTGGCGAATCGGCAGGGACACTACTGCATGGGCCGACCCATGGGAAGCGTTGCCTCTGTAGTATGATCACGCCCCCACGTTGCAGCGCGGACTGACCATGGAATATTGCCCTCTCACTGCTATTTCGCCCATCGACGGGCGCTACGAAGGAAAGACGTCGGAACTGCGCCCGATCTTCAGTGAGTACGGGCTGATTCGCCATCGCGTCCTGGTGGAGGTGCGCTGGTTCGAAGCGTTGTCCGAGAATCCGGACATCCCGGAAGTCCCACCGTTCGGGACTGAAGCCCGTGACTTCCTCAATCGGCTCGTGGATGAATTCACCCTCGAGGACGCGAAACGCATCAAGGCGATCGAACTCACGACCAATCACGACGTCAAGGCCGTCGAATATTTCCTGAAGGAGCGGTTCTCAGAAAATGCCGAGCTCGATTCGGTTCGAGAGTTCATTCACTTCGCGTGCACATCCGAGGACATCAACAACCTCGCCTATGCATTGATGATCCGGGAGGCGCGCAGCGTCGCATTGCTTCCGCCCATCGACGAGATCGTCACCGTGCTGTTGCGCATGGCCGACCAGTACGCCGAGCTACCGATGATGGCGCGCACCCACGGACAACCGGCCTCGCCAACGACGCTCGGCAAGGAGATCGCGAACATCGTGCATCGGCTCAAGCGCCAGCGCACGCAGATCACCGATGTATCCATATTCGGGAAAGCGAACGGCGCCGTGGGCAACTACAATGCGCATCTGATCGCATACCCGGAGGTGGATTGGGCCGAGCATGCTCGACAGTTCGTGGAGGATCGGTTGGGATTGGTCCTGAATCCGTACACGATCCAAATCGAGCCGCACGACTACATGGCCGAGTTGTTCGCCGCCATGTCGCGCACCAACAGTGTTCTGATGGATTTCGCCCGAGACGTCTGGGGCTACATCTCGATCGGATATTTCAAGCAGCGTGCGGTGGCCGGGGAGGTGGGATCGTCCACCATGCCGCACAAAGTGAA
>JBFGYN010000446.1:0-3183 GCA_041587415.1 Candidatus Competibacterales bacterium
ATGGGCATCCAGACCGTGGCCGAGTACGTGGAAAACGAAGCCTGTCTGGACGTCCTTCGCTCACTCGGGGTGGACTACGCCCAGGGGTATGCACTTGGGCGTCCGATGCCGGTGGCGGACTTCGCTGGGAACATCGCGCTCGACTCCGTTTGAGCTCGTGGCGCGCGAAGCCGGCCGAACTTGCAATCATTCGTCCGGTGCCGCGGCAGATTCCAGACAAGTTCCGTGGATTCGAACCACCGCGCAGGTCAGGGATTTGGCCGGGGTGTCGGGCGCGTAGCGGCAGACTGTCGTTGTTTCCACGGGAGCCGTGAAGAGACCCCGGTGCGGCACAGTAGCCGTTTCCACACTTGGGGCAAGAAAAAGCCTATTGCGCGGAGGGCGAGACCATAGACTCTCGCACCGAGCAGCAGGGCGTACCTGCCGTGGCCGATTGCCCACCGTATGGGAATCAAGTCAGCCGCGATCAGGACACCGAGCGTCAATCCCGGCCGACTTGAATTCCTCGTCCAAGTTGCCGGATCGGTGCCGACGCGGACTCTGGTTTCGGCCGGCTCGACCGCCAGGGCTGCTTGGAAAAGCACTTGGAGCGCAAGAATTGCATCGTGAGGACGTATCCTCCCATGGCGTGCCATGCCTGCTCCTTCGGCTGTCAGAAATTCGCAAGAAATTCGTTGCGGCCGATGAACCATATCTACCAGAGCGCGTTACACTCTCGCGCCATCCGGAGGTGGAATATGAGTCTCGCGCCAAACCGCAATGTCTTCATCACCTGTGCCGTTACCGGTTCGGGCAGCACACAGGAGAGATCCCGGCACGTGCCGCGCACGCCGGCCCAGATCGCGGCGAGCGCAATTGATGCAGCGAAAGCCGGGGCGGCGGTCGTGCACTGCCACGTGCGCGACCCGGATACCGGCGCACCGAGCCGCCGTGCGGCGCTCTATCGTGAGGTAACCGACCGCATTCGTTCCGCCGACGTGGATGTGGTGGTGAATCTGACGGCCGGGATGGGCGGTGACCTGGTTTTCGGGTCCAGCGAACAACCGCTGCCGGTCGACGAGAAAGCAACCGACATGGCCGGCGCCATAGAGCGCATGGCACATGTCCGGGAATGCCTGCCCGAGATCTGCACTCTCGACTGCGGCACGATGAATTTCGCCGAGGCCGATTACGTGATGGTCAACACGCCCGGGATGCTGCGTGCGATGGGTCGAATTTCGACCGAGCTGGGCGTGCGGCCCGAGATCGAGGTGTTCGACACCGGGCACCTGTGGCTCGCCAGACAGCTGCTGAACGAAGGGGTTATCCAGGAGCCGGTTCTGGTGCAGCTTTGCATGGGAATTCCCTGGGGGGCCCCCGACGATCTGAATACCTTCATGGCCATGGTGAACAACATGCCCCGGGACTGGAACTTCTCCGCCTTTTCGATTGGCCGCAACGAGATGCCGTTCGTGGCAGCCGCCGTGTTGGCCGGGGGAAACGTGCGCGTCGGCCTGGAGGACAACCTCTATCTCGACAAAGGCGTCCTGGCCACGAACGCCCAACTGGTGGAGCGCGCGGCGACCATCGTCGAGAACCTGGGGTCGCGTGTGATCGGTCCGCAAGCGGTGCGAGAGCGACTGGATCTGGTAAAGAGAGAACCCAAGTGAGCCGGGTCCGGAGGAAAGCGTCTGGAGGCTCGGTTTAAAGGAGAGAAATCATGGACTTCGCGCTAAGCGAAGAACAGGAACTGATCGTGAAGACAGTCCGCGCTTTCGTCGAGACCGAGATCCAGCCCCACGAGGCGGCGATCGATCGCACCGGCGTCGTACCCCGCGAGCTCGGCGACGAGATCGCACGCAAATGCATCGATCTCGGCTTCTTCGCGGCCAACATGCCCGAAGAGCTTGGAGGCGGTGGCTTGAGCCACCTGGATTTTGCCCTCTTGGAACGGGAGCTTGGCCGCGGTTCCATGGCACTGACGACATTCTTCGGACGGCCCTCAGGAATCTTACTGTGTTGCGACGGTGAGCAACGGGATCGGTACCTGATGCCCGCGATCAAGGGCGAAAAATTCGACGCCCTGGCGATGACGGAACCGGATGCCGGCTCCGATGTCCGCGGTATGAAATGCCACGCGAAGCCCGATGGGGGTGACTGGATTGTAAACGGCAGTAAACACTTCATCAGTCACGCCGATATCGCCGACTTCGCGATCGTGTTCATCGCCACGGGCGAGGAGGACACCCCACGAGGGCCGAGGAAGAAGATCACCTGTTTCCTGGTGGACCGAGGGACGCCGGGTTTCGAGATTCGCCCGGGCTATAACGCCGTCTCCCACCGCGGCTACCACAACTGCATTCTGACTTTCGACAATTGCCGGTTGCCGGCGGAGCAGATTCTCGGTGGACTTCATCGCGGTTTCGACATTGCCAACGAGTGGCTATACGGGACGAGGCTCACCGTAGCCGCCATGTGCGTCGGCCGGGCGCGCCGGGCGTTCGATTTGGCCCTTCGGTACGCGGCGGAGCGCGAGCAGTTTGGACAGCGAATTGGGAAATTTCAGGGCGTCTCCTTCAAGCTCGCTGACATGGTCACCGAAATCGATGCGGCCGATTGGCTAACCCTGTCGGCGGCCTGGCGTCTCGATGCGAATCTACCCGCAAACCGTGAAATTGCGAGCGCAAAGGTTTTCGCCTCGGAAATGTTGGCACGGGTCACCGACGAGGCAATTCAGATTCACGGCGGTATGGGCCTGATGGACGACCTTCCGTTGGCGCGCTTCTGGCGCGACGCACGGGTCGAGCGAATCTGGGACGGCACCTCCGAGATTCAGCGCCACATCATCAGCCGAGAGTTGTTGCGACCGTTAGGCGGCTGAATGACACGCGACCTGCAGCGATTTCTTAGACCGCGCAGCATCGCGGTGTTTGGCGGTCATTGGGCACGGAATGTCATCGAGCAATGTCGTCGCATGAAATTCGACGGTGAGATTTGGCCCGTTCACCCGGAGCGCAACGAGAGCTGTGGTTTGCGCTGCTATCGTTCGACTGCTGACCTGCCGGACTCGCCCGACGCTGCATTCGTCGGTGTCAACCGCCGCAGCACCATCGGTGTGGTTCGTGACCTCGCCGAGCGTGGGGCGGGTGGGGCCGTGTGCTTCGCGTCCGGATTCAGCGAGGCCGCTGCGGAGGATTCCGACGG
>JBFGYN010000447.1:0-3172 GCA_041587415.1 Candidatus Competibacterales bacterium
CCTTTGGCGGCGGTACACCTTGTACGCCAGAACTGAGCCGCTAAACTGGACATAAAGTTCTACCGATCAGACACCTGCGAGCTAGCCGAAGGCCGCCCTGGTGAAATATCCGGGCTAGACTGCATCCCTTGTCCGGGCCACCCCGGACATTGCTTCACGCCGCGCTAGAGCGGCTCGACGCCAGCGAGACGTTCGAACGCCTCAGTGAATTCCATGATATGGCGGACGTTGGCCCCAAGATCGGCTCGGCCAATTCTCGACGAGGACACGATCCAAAGTTCCGTTCCGCAGTCTACGGGGCGAAGCTCAATCGTAACGTCGTCCCGAAAGCGAAGCAGGGAGGTGGTCGCCACCGCATCCGCCGAGTAGGCACCCGGGCGACTTTCCGCGACGCGCCAATCCAGCTCACGGGCTGCTTTCGCGACCGCCTGGAACAGAACCTCGGGCGTCTCGCGGTAGCACCGAACCCGAAGTTCTGGGAACGGGTGCCCATGCGCAGTTTCCGCCGTATTCGAGGAAAAATACCGATACAGGCGCGACAGCGATCCGGGCTCGGCGAATACCGGTGCCCCAGTCCATGCCACACCACCAATCACCAGCACAAACAATAAGATAAGAAGGGTTGTCACGATTTTTCCGATCCATCTCATCCAAGATCTCCCCACAAGACTTGAAGTGCAGCCAGCGAGGCCACTCCAGCGGTTTCGGTCCTCATGGTGCGCGGGCCGAATCGAACAGGCTGGAACCCCTTGGCCTTGGCCGCAGTGAGCTCCGCGTTGGTCAGGCCGCCTTCCGGACCAACCAGAAGCGTCGCCGAGCTCACCGGTGGAGCAATACCTATGAGGCCAGACGCGGCGGCGGAATCCATCACAATTCGAGGTGTCGGCAGCGTGTCTAGCTGCAGGGCATGGTCGAAATCCGAACACGCCTGCAAATCGGGCAGGCGGTTTCGCCCGCTCTGTTCACACGCCGAGACGATTACGCCTTGCCAATGAGCCAGTTTCCGCGCTAAACGCTCGCCGCTCAGCCGAACGACACTGCGGGTGCAAAACACACAGACCACTGAAGCGACTCCGAGCTCGGTTGCTTTCTGCAGCGCGTAATCCATCCGATCTCCGCGGGATACCCCTTGCAACAAAGTCACCCGCAGCGGTGACTCCCGTTCCCGTCGCAAATGCGCCGTCACGCGAAACGCAGATTGCCTTCGCCCAACCTCCGTCAGAACGGCACGATACTCCCCACCGCGCCCATCGAACAGCAGCAGTTCCGCCCCGGGCTCGAGTCTCAGTACGCGCACCGCATGTGCATGCGCCGACTCTGGCAGAGAACCGGATTGCCCTTCGATCAACGGCTCTGGAATATGAACTCTGGGAATCTTCATGGGCGACCTTCACAATCACGTTCAGCGATAACCTTTCCGGGAGAATTGGAGCGGATCATGCTTGACCAAATATAATGCCGGATCACATGCGCCACGCAATGGATGCCCGTTTTCCATGTCCCGACGAATATTGATCACGCTATTGGTAGCTCTGGTGGCCGCGCCGCTCGCTACCCATGGCGCGGGTGGCCGGACTGAATCCCTATATCGCTGGCGGGAGAACGGCCAGATCATTTATGGGGATTCACCACCTGCTGGGACGTCTGCGGAATCACTCAAATATGATGGCTCCAGATTACGCATTCACCTCAAGGACCCGGGCCTCGCCGACGGGACCGGTTCAAGCGTCGTGCTGTTGACTCGAACCGAGTGCCTGCGCTGCGAGAAGGTCAGGCAGTACCTTACGGACAGGGGAGTGCCTTTCCAAGAGCTGGACGTGGAACGGTCTGAGGCGGGTGGTTCAGAGTACGGTCGCCTGCTTGGCGGGCCACTGCCGATTACCCTGATTGGAAACAAGGGCACAGGCGGTTTCGACGAGCAAAGACTGGATGCACTTCTATCGGAAGCGGGCTACTAGCAAGCTGCACCTCCTGAATTATCGTGAGCGTTCCTGGGGTGACGCTCGCCCGGATGAAGCACGTGCTCATCAATTCTGGCACCCCGTACAGTGCCGGGATCGGGCGCAGCCCCACCCGTGCCTACCAGACAAAGGGCTAGCAAAGTGCTGAAAATAGCGTCCTGGAACGTAAACAGCCTGCGGATCCGTTTGCCGCAAGTGCTGCAGTGGCTCGAAAGTGCCTCACCCGACGTTCTCGGCTTGCAGGAAACCAAGCTGCAGGACCGAGACTTTCCCGCAGAGGCGCTGGAAGCAGCAGGCTACCGCGTTGCGTTTTCTGGACAAAAGACCTACAACGGTGTAGCGCTCCTCAGTCGCCTTCCGATGGAGGATTTGACCACCGGCTTCGCCGGCTACGATGACCCCCAACGCCGCGTACTCGCCGCAACGATCGGAAACGTTCGCGTGTACAACTTATATGTTCCAAACGGTCAGGAAGTCGGCAGCGACAAATACCGCTACAAGCTGGACTGGCTGACCCGCCTTCGCGATCAAATCTCGGCAGAGCAGGAATCGCATCCAAATGTGCTTCTCATGGGCGATTTCAACATCGCACCGGAGGATCGGGATGTACACGATCCGGAAGCCTGGGCGGGGAAGATATTGTGCAGCGAGCCCGAACGGGCGGCTCTAGGAAAACTGCGGGAGTTGGGCCTGCACGACACCTTCCGGCTGTTCGAACAGCCTGAATCCTGCTTTAGCTGGTGGGATTACCGTGCCGCCGGGTTTCGCCGCGACCTGGGACTGCGCATCGACCTGCTGCTTGCCAGCGAGACGCTCTGTAAGCAATGCGTTCGCTCCGTCATCGATAAGGAGCCACGGCGCTGGGAGCGGCCGTCCGATCACGCACCCGTGTTCGCCGAGTTCAGCGACTGCCGGCGAGCTCCGACTTAGATGGAGATCCGAGTCGTGGGCCCCGTTCGCTTCTCGAATTCGGTCAGTTCGCCCAGCCGTTCTCACCCAGCGGGCAATCAGCACCATAGGCATACGATCTTGTGGATGATGCACTCGTCTCTACGCAACGAACTTAGGGGGACTCGACGTCATATCGCAAGAGCGCGATGAGATGGCTAACCCGGATATTTCACCAGGGCGGCCTTCGGCTCGCTCGCAGGGGGTTGATCGGTATGCCCTGTCACGAACCAGCTTGCCATTCACGGTCGCTTCCGGCTCGC
>JBFGYN010000448.1:0-3139 GCA_041587415.1 Candidatus Competibacterales bacterium
AGTCTCCTGTTGTTTGAGGCGTTCTTCGGGAACGACCTCGGCTTGATACCAACTTCAGGAGGCTGGCCCTACTTTCGACGTCTGTCGAGAGCCGGGCCGCTTTATGACATCTAAACCAACGCTCCGCGAGTCGGGACTTTGTGACCCGCCTGTCGCCCCTGTGCCAGACTTAGCGCGCCGACAGACCCTCGAATGGTCGGGACGACTCTTTCTCGGAAAACCCGTCGGCCGGGTCCTCAAATTCAAATCGAGCACCAAGAACGCAACCTTGCCGGTCCCGATTTCGTGGGCATCGGCGGGCCAAGTCTACCGCTCGACAGGGGCCCGAAGCGATTTGGTTGGGGTTCTTGGTCATGTTGCTCGACGTCGATGCAATTGTCTTCGATCTGGACGGGACTTTGGTGGACAGTGTTCCAGACCTCACCCTGGCAGTTTCTGCCATGATGCAGGAACTATCGCTGCACCAGCCCACGCAAGCGGATCTGCGGCGATGGGTCGGAAACGGCGCCCCGATGCTCGTTAAGCGCGCACTGACGGGGCAGATGGACGGAGAACCCGATCCGGCCCTGTTCGAGCGCGCCCAGGCGCTGTTCGACATCCACTACTCGAAGTTCATTTGTGTCGAGAGCCGGCTCTACGACGGCGTATTGGCGGGGTTGCGCCTGCTGAGATCTGCGGGCATGCCCCTCGCGTGCGTCACGAACAAGCCGCAACGTTTTACCGAGCCGCTGCTGAAACGCCTCGCCATCGACGAATATTTTTCGGTCATTCTTGGCGGCGATGCCACGGCTCGGCGCAAGCCGGCACCCGATCCATTGCTGCTCGCGGCAAAGCGCCTGGGTGTCGCACCGGATCGTCTACTCATGGTCGGAGACTCGGTCAACGATGTGGGAGCCGCGCGAAAGGCAGGGTGCCCCATAATTTGCGTGCCCTATGGTTATAATCACGGCGAGGATATTGCCGACGCGCGGCCGGACGCGGTCGTTGATAGCATTGAAGGCGTGTATTCGCTGTTGAATCGAGACGACTCATGAACAGGAAATCGTTCCCTCCGCAGCGCCCGAAGGCGCGTTATCCAGAACGGCGCTGGCGTCGCTGAGCCGCCTTCCCTGCCAAGGTCACCATCCGTTGCACGAGCCGTCCTGCCACGGCCGCTCCTGTCGATCCCAAACCGATTTCAAACGAGCCAGACTCAGCATGAATCCAGAACAGTTCGCCGCGTTGGCCACTCAAGGCTACAGTCGAATTCCCGTGCATCGAGAGGTGCTCGCCGATCTCGACACCCCGCTGAGCACCTACCTCAAGCTCGCGGACGGCCCGTACAGCTATTTGCTCGAATCGGTCCACGGCGGCGAGAAATGGGGGCGTTATTCCATCATCGGATTACCGGCGGAAACCGTGATCCGGGTCAGCGGCACGCACATCAGCGTCGAGCGGCACGGCTCCGTGGTCGAAGAATTCGAGAGCGCCGATCCCTTGTCCTGGATCAGCCAGTTTCAGGACCGGTTCCGAGTCCCCGAGACAGGAGAAGGACTACCCAGGTTCGCCGGTGGGCTCGTTGGCTACTTCGGCTACGACACGGTCCGCTACATCGAGCCGAAGTTATCCCATGCGGCCCACGATGATCCCTTGGGCACGCCCGACATAGTGCTCATGCTGTCCGAGGACGTGGTCGTCTTCGACAATCTCGGCGGCAAGCTTTTTGTCATCACCCAGGTCGACCCCACGCTGGAAAAGGCCTGGGAGCGTGGGCAGGCCCATCTGGACGAATTGGTTGCCCGGCTGCGCGAGGGGCAGCCGAGCTACGCGACTCGGAGCACGAACAGACGGGTCAGCGAGGCCGATTTCGTCTCTGGATTCAGCCGCAGTCAGTTCGAGTCGGCGGTCGACCGCATCAAGCGCTATATCGTCGACGGTGACGCCATGCAGGTGGTGCTCTCCCAGCGTCTGTCGATTCCACTGACCGCTTCGCCACTGAATTTGTACCGCGCGCTTCGCACGCTGAATCCATCGCCCTACATGTACTTCCTGAACCTCGATGATTTTCACATCGTTGGCTCCTCGCCGGAGATCCTCGTCCGGCTCGAGGACGGCGAAGTCACCGTGCGCCCTATCGCCGGCACGCGTCATCGGGGCGGCACCGAATCGGAAGATCTGGCGCTCGAGAAGGATCTGCTCGCGGATCCGAAGGAGCTGGCGGAGCACCTCATGCTCATTGACCTGGGGCGCAACGATGCCGGGCGTGTCGCCAAGATTGGGTCCGTGCGGGTCACGGAGCAGATGGTGATAGAACGCTATTCCCACGTCATGCACATAGTTTCCAACGTCGTGGGTCGGTTGAGGCCCGGGTTGAGCGCCATGGACGTGCTCCGGGCTACGTTCCCAGCCGGGACGGTCAGCGGCGCTCCGAAGATTCGAGCGATGGAGATCATTGACGAGCTGGAGCCGGTGAAACGTGGCGTGTATGCGGGCGCCGTGGGCTATCTGTCCTGGAGCGGCAACATGGACACGGCGATCGCCATTCGCACCGCGGTCATAAAGGACGATCTGCTTCACGTACAGGCGGGTGCTGGCATAGTGGCGGATTCGGTTCCCGCGCTCGAGTGGGAGGAAACCATGAACAAGGGACGAGCGATTTTTCGTGCCGTCGCGTTGGCGGAGAAGGGCTTGCTGTGACAGAGCGTTCGCGGGCCAAGTTCGGGTCGTCTACGGTCCTCCGCCGACGGCTCGGGCGCGGTGCGATAACCTGCTCCGCCCACTCCTTTTCCACCCCCAGTCCTGCGTGCTCACTGGTTCACCGTGCACCCTAGGAAAACCCTCACATGCTGCTGATGATCGACAACTACGATTCGTTCACCTACAACCTGGTGCAGTACCTTGGCGAGTTGGGAGCCGACGTGCGGGTCTTCCGCAATGACGAGATCACACTCGACGACATCGAGCGCCTGTCACCGGAACGCATCGTCATCTCACCGGGGCCGTGCACGCCCAACGAGGCCGGCGTCTCGGTGCCCACCATCGAGCGTTTTTCCGGCCGTGTGCCGATACTGGGCGTTTGCTTGGGTCACCAGAGCATTGGTCAGGCTTTCGGTGGACGAATCACCCACGCCCACCAGGTCATGCACGGCAAGACTTCCTC
>JBFGYN010000449.1:0-3124 GCA_041587415.1 Candidatus Competibacterales bacterium
AAGCGCGCCTCGGTCAGCATCAACTTCGGCAAGAACTCCAAGAACTCGCCAGACGAGCAAAACGCCGTCTGCCTTGGCTGCCATCAGGGCGGCCAGCACGTCGCCTGGACGGGCAGCCAGCACCAGTTTGCCGATGTGACCTGCTCATCGTGTCATAACGCCCACGCCCTCAGAGATCCCATGAGCGTCAAGAGCACCCAGAACGAGACCTGCCTCGAATGCCACAGGACGCAGCGGGCGCAGATACTGCGATTATCCAGTCACCCCATTCGCGAGGGACTGGTGGCGTGCAGTGACTGCCACAGTCCGCATGGATCCTTCGGGCCGAAACAGCTGGTCAAGGCCACGGTCAACGACACCTGTTACCAGTGCCACGCGGAAAAACGCGGGCCGTTTCTGTGGGAGCACGCGCCGGTGCGCGAAGATTGCGGCACCTGCCACGCACCCCATGGGTCCAGCCAGGCGAGATTGCTCAAAGCGCGAAATCCCTGGCTCTGCCAGACCTGCCACGCCGCCGCTTTCCACCCGAGCACCGCTTACAGCGGGACCGGTCTTCCGCCACCGGGAGCAAGACAGGTTATCGCCAAGGGGTGTTTGAGCTGTCACTCCCAGGTCCACGGCTCGAATCATCCATCGGGCATCAGATTCATGAGGTAGGTCCTGGCGCTTTCAATGAAGCACCGCGTCTGAGATTGAAGAATATAGGTGGCCAAGATGAACACACGAAAACTCCGCAAGTTGGCGGCGCCTATCGCCCTCTCGGCAGTCCCGTTTGCCGCAATGGCACAGGGGGACGCTTTTACACTCGAAGCGGCGCCCGAGAAGGAGCCGGAGGTCATTTACGTCAACGAAATCGAGCTGGGTGCCGGCTACACCAACATCGATTCCTTCAAGTTCGGGGAGTACACAGGAATCGAGGACGACGGCGTGTTCCCAATCGTTAACATACTCTTGATGCAACGGCCGGCCTGGGACAGTGACGAGACACCCCGCTACTGGCTGCTGGAAGGCAACAACCTGGGCATTGAATCACGCTCGGTCTACGGCGAGTATGGCGTCCAGGGGAACTACGAAGCGTTTATCGAGTTTCAGCAGATCCCGCGAAACCAGTTCAACGACGGCCGGACGCCTTATATCGGTGCGGGCGGCACCAACCTGACACTGCCTCCAGGTTGGGATCCGGGCGAGTGTAATGATCCTGCTCCCCTAGTTGTCCCGGGTTGCCCATCAGCCGCTCCTGTTGGATCAAGCCCGACACCTCAGGAAATGGGCCTCTTGATACCCAGCCTGCGAGGTTTCGACGTAGAGACCGAGCGGCAGAATTTTGGTGCGGGCGGGCTCAAGCATTTAAGCAAACGTTGGAAAATCGGCGTCGAGTTTCATCACGACATCAAGGAAGGCATCGATACCATCGGCGGGTCATTTGCCGCCAGCGGCGGCAACCCGAAGGCCATAATTCTGCCGGAGCCCATCGATTACGAAACCAACCGGATCAGTTTTTTCACTGAGTACGTGGACAAGCTCTCGATGTTCCGTTTCGACTACGAGTTCTCGTCCTTCAGCAACAACAAATCAACCCTCCGATTCCGCAATCCTTACAACTGGAGGAGCGGTTGGGATGAGAATGCGGGTTTCAACCAGGGCGGCGTTGGAGAATTTGCGCTGGAGCCGGATAATCTGGCGCACAGCTTCAGCCTCTCGGCAGCGCGCACCTTGGGCATGACCTCTCGGCTCGCGGCAAGCCTTACCCATACCCGCTACCTGCAAGACGAGAACTTTCTGCCCTACACGGCGAATCCGCTGCTCAGCGTGACCACACCGTTGCCGAGAAATTCCCTGGACGGAGAGATCGCGACTACGATCCTCGATCTGTCCTATACCTCCCGGCTCATACAGAAGCTGGACGTGGCGGCGCGCTATCGATTCGAATACCGGGACAATGACACGCCACTGGACACGTTTATCTACATTTCCGGCGACGCGGAAGATCAGCCCGCCGCGCCAGGCGGCAGCAACGCGAGAATCAATCTGCCCTACGGCAGCGGCAACACCCATAAGGTCAAGCTGGACGGCGGCTACCGGGTGGTTCCCAGCACCAAGCTATCTCTCGGATACCAGTTCGAGCAAAAGCAGCGCGATGTCTCCGAGGTAGACAAACTCCGCGAGCATACGGTATCCGGCAAGGTCAGCTCGAGTCCGTTCGAATCGGCAAGTGGCTGGGTCCGCTACGCGCACTCATGGCGCAACGGCTCCGGCTACCGGGATGCGAAACTATTTCTGGACAGCCACCCGAACTCGGTCCCCGGTGATTTTGAAAACGACCCGAGGCTTCGCAAATATTTCATCGCCGATCGGGACCGCGACGAGGTCAGGGCCGTAGTGCACTACATGCCGCACCCGCGCTATTCCGTTACATTGGACGGGGCGTTTAGTTTGGATGATTACGACCACACGGAAATCGGGCTCACCGAGGTGCAGATGACCAGCGTTACGCTTGACTTCGCAGTGAATCCCCGGGACGACATCACTACCAACTTCTACGCCACTTATGAGAATGCTAAATTCGATCAGGATGGTTGTCAGTGGCGAGGTCTATTTTTAGGCCCCCAACCCTGTATCAACAGCCCACCGGCGCCGGCAGAATCATGGCACACGGAAATGGATGATCGGATTTTTACCTTCGGCGTCGGCGCCGAGTGGCAGGTCAACAGTAAACTGGGTGTCGGCGCGGACGTAAGCTTCAGCCGCGCATTGACCCAGGTGACAACAACCGGAGGCGCCAACATCACCACCGAACCATTGCCGGACATCGTCTCCCACTGGTACAACCTGGGCGCCCATGCGAGCTACAAGCTGAAAAAGAACCTCGAGGCGCGGCTGAGCTATGCCTATGAGCACCTAGAGACCGACGACTTCAGCGTTGACGGCGTCGCCGTGGATACCCTAAACGATGTGATTACACTTGGCGAGGCGAGCCCCAACTATCGCGGACACATCATCGGGCTGGCGCTGAGCTACAAGTTCTAGAGCCGCACGAGGCGCTGTAGGGCGCAGTAGGCGCAAAGTATTGCGCCGGAGCCTT
Source organism: Candidatus Competibacterales bacterium (assembly GCA_041587415.1). Taxonomy (GTDB): domain Bacteria; phylum Pseudomonadota; class Gammaproteobacteria; order Competibacterales; family JAHEDQ01; genus JBFGYN01. The sequence continues at coordinate 3,083 of JBFGYN010000449.1, forward strand.
CTGCGTCGCAGCCGTAGGGTGCAATGAGCGACGCGAATTGCA
>JBFGYN010000450.1:0-3121 GCA_041587415.1 Candidatus Competibacterales bacterium
CGCCGGTTACAAGGGATCTGTAAATCCTTTACCCGATCGCGCGTCGATGCCAGAGGAAATTCGAATTCAGACGCCGCACCTGCGTTTCGCGGCGCGGCGATGGGGAGATTCGGCTGGCAGCAATGTCCTGGCACTGCACGGCTGGTTAGACAATGCGGCGAGCTTCGATGGGCTTGCTCCGCTCCTGCGTGGCATCGATCTGGTGGCGCTGGATTTGGCGGGGCACGGCCTGACGGGCCATCGACCTCCGGGTGCCCGTTATCACTACCTGGATCATGTGGCGGATGTCGTCGAGGTAATCGACGCTCTGGGCTGGGAAAACGTCTCGCTGCTCGGGCACTCGCTGGGCGCCGGAATTGCTTGCCTGGTGGCAGCTGTGGCGCCGGAACGGGTAAGAAAGCTTGCGCTCATAGAAGGATTCGGACCTTTGACAGCCGAGCCGGAGCAGGCGCCGGAGCAATTGCGGGAGTCCATCCGGCAGACCGCTCGACTTCCCAAGAAGCGTCTACCGCACTATCGGGATTTCCAGGAGGCAAGTGAGGCCAGGCGCCGAGCGGGCGACTTGAGCCTCGAGGCGGCGAGGATTCTCGCATCCCGTGGGACCCAGGCCGATGGGGAGGGGATCGCCTGGCGTAGCGACCCCAGACTCACGGTCAGGTCACCCGCATACCTCACCGAGGAGCAGGTGCTGGCGTTCCTGTCCAACATCCAGGCGCCAACACTGCTGGTGGAGGGGCTATACGGGTATCTCGTATCTCGGGATTTCATGGCGGCGCGCTATCAACGCGTGGCGCATCTCCGGGTCGAGCGCTTGCCGGGTCGCCACCATTTGCATCTGGACGATCCGAAACCCGTTGTGGATCTCATCCAGCCCTTCCTCGCGGAAACCCCAAATTGAGCAACCCTTGGCTTATCCGGAGACTTCACCGGTCCGCGTAGACACTCCAACGCGATCAGTGTTGCCTCAGCGCATTTCCCGAATGATCAATGTGTCGCCCCGCTGCTGCAACTCGAATTGAGCCAAAAAGCTCATGCCAAGCAATACCTGCGGGCTCTGATTCAATCCCGGGAGGACGATCGCGTCCACGTCGTGCAGCGACAACTCCCCGACATCCACCTGATTCAAGGTGGACTGGTAGCCGGCGGTGGGACCGGTCGCCGTGAACACGGTTCGCGTCGAGCCCCTCGTTAGCCCGAGTGATTGGGCCATGGACTCGGAAATCGAAACCGAAGTGGCCCCGGTGTCGACCAAGAATTGAACCGATTTTCCATTGATGTATCCGGGGTGAACGTAGTGGCCGGAAGGCAGGCGCCGCAATACCACCTCGGCCGGCTTGCCGCTGCCAGCCTGGCGCGCGTTTTGCGCGAGCGCCGGATCGCCCTCGTCCAGCAACGGTTCTTCCTCCACGATGGGCGGCTCTTGGTACGGCTCCAGTTCCGGCTCGAATTCCGGTTCCAGTTCCGGTTCCGGTGCGGGGAATACCGTGTCCTGCGAGCCTTCGGGCAGAATCAGTACCCGAGTCACGCGCTGCTCATCGCCCTCTGGTCCGTATATCAGAATGTGGCTGTATCCGCTCAGAAGTCTTGCAAGAGCCTGATCCAGCGGAAGATCCTGAAACCGCTTGCTCAGCCGGCCGCCGACCCCTGCGCCGACCTCGAAGTCCACGCCCGTTTCCTCCGTAACCGCGGCCAACGCCTCGTTGAGCTCGGCCTCTCGCAGGTCCACGGACAGATTTTGGCCGTCGAACGACACGGTAACGGCTGCTGCCAACGATGAGGCGAATACCACTGCCAACAGCAGCCCAAAGCGGGATCGCGGCACGGCGCCATTCCTCTGCGAAAAAGACATTTCAGGCGAGCAAGTCGGGATTCAGGCTGTAGGTGCCCGTGAGCGACGCTGTCTCCAGTACATGGCCGCCGATGGCGTCGCGAACGGCCTCGCCGTTGAACTCGCCATCGACTGGGCAGCGATCGATGTCGATGGCGTAGAGAGTAAAGACGTAGCGATGAACAATGCTATCGTTCCACGGCGGGCAGGGCCCATCGTAGCCGAAATACTTGCCGTTCATTTCCGGGTCGCCCGCGAACCACTGTGTGTAGCTGTTGAGCCCTTGGCGAGTGCCGCGGGCGGCACTCGGGCCCTTCTTACCGCGGGCTGTGACGCCGTCGGAGAATTCGCCGGCGGCGATGGACGTGGTCTGCGGCGCCAGATCGACCAGGACCCAGTGGAAGAAATCGACACGGGGCAGGTCGGCGGGAACCGCGCGCCCTTCCTGATTCACGTCGTCCGGCTTGGAGGGGACGTCCGGGTCGTGGCAGATCAACACGAGGCCAGCTGTGCCCCTAGGCACCCCCGACCACTGCAGCGGCGGGTTCCGATTGGCGCCAAGGCGAACGTGTGTGTCCGGATCGGGCACACCGAACGCGAAGTCGGCAGCAATGGGGGCGTTGTTCCTGAACGCGGGGCTCGCTAGTTTCATCAACAGTCTGCTCCTCGGCGGGTCCTTCTGACCGGTCAAAATCGCGCCCACGTGTGTCGCGACACCGGACCCGGGGCCCCCCTTGACAAGGGAACTCAGGATTGCGCCGAGCAAAGCCTACCGGGCTCTCCCAGCGAGACATCCGCGCGCCACACGGACCTCTCGATATTACCAAAGCTTCAGCAGCCCGAATATCCGAATCTCGGTCGAGCACCGGGCAAGAAGCCAATCGCCGCCCGGATTCCCGGGCGGCGACCAGCAATCGACGAACCGCATCCTTGGCCCGTTTTTGGGGCGCCAGACCCTAGAGCCAGAATGGCCCCGTCCTTGTCCGCAAGTAGGTTCCATCCTTCTCCCCAGGCCCCGGACTACCGGCCACTGAATGAGCGTTCAGGGTTTACCGGCCGCACGACCGGCGTGAAGACCAGCGAGTTCCGGGACGACCGCCGACGGTCCACCGCCTGCAATGGCTGTACCACGAGTTGCCATAGCGCCTGAAACCCCGTGCGCCGGTCGCAAGTCCTAGCCCGGATAATTCGCCAGTGCGGCCTTCGGCTAGCTGGCAGGTGGTTGATCGGTAGAAGTGTATGTCCAGTTTAGCGGCTCAGTTCTGGCGTACAAAGTGTACCGCCGCCAAAGGC
>JBFGYN010000451.1:0-3118 GCA_041587415.1 Candidatus Competibacterales bacterium
ACGAATCGAAGAGGGTGAGCGGAAGCTTTCCCACTCCAAGGATGCCCTGAACTAGTCCGTCCTGGAATTGCCACCGCACGAAAAAGGGCCGGACGCAACCGGCACCTGCACGCTGGAGGAATTGCGGTTGTGCCGCGAAACGCCCCGTTGGGCGAGTGCGATGTGGTATGGATGTGCTCGAAGAGGGTGACCCCATGTTCGAAATCGCAAGTATGTCGTTCGCCACTTTTTTCGCGACCATCGGACCAATCGACGTAGCGGCACTCTTTGCAGCATTGACCGCTAATTCCACCGCGTCTCATCGCCGTACAATGGCAGTTCGAGGAACGGCGGTGGCAACCGCGATTTTGTTGATCTTTGCTCTTCTGGGGGAGCTGTTGCTCACTCGATTCGGAATTTCCCTGGCAGCATTGCGAACCGGTGGCGGGATCCTGTTGCTTCTCATCGGAATTGACATGGTGTTTGCGCGCTCATCCGGGGGCACGTCGACCACCAGTGAGGAAGAACAAGAAGCGGCCGCAAAACAGGATATCTCCGTGTTTCCGCTCGCCACTCCACTCATCGCCGGGCCAGGAGCCATGGGGGCGGCGATCATATGGATGGCCAACGCCAAGGGCGAGATCACGCTTCAAATCATGGTATTGCTTTCCCTGTTGAGCGTCCTGGCAATTACGTACCTCGCACTGATGGGCGGCAGTCAACTCAAGAAGCTGCTTGGTGTTACCGGCATGCATGTCATCAGTCGGGTTTTCGGCGTATTGCTTGTCGCTTTGGCCGTACAGTTCGTATTTGACGGCATTAGGCAGGGGCTGTTGGCGCCGGGTTGAATCGGCGACGACGGGCGACTGAATGGCAATTCTCTATGGCATGTCGGTTGTTGCGTTGCTCGCCATCCTGGCTGCGCTGGGGCTTCGCGTCTACGACCGCGTCTGGACGAGCAAACAATGGCGGCAAATTGCGAGTCAGGTCAGTGCGTCGCCTGTCCGTTTCGCCGATCACATGGTCGCCGACCTTCCCGAGCCTGCACGGAGATATTTTCGCTACACCATCGCGTCGGGCACACAGCTGTCAACGGTTGTGGAAATTCAGATGTCGGGCGAGATTGGCCTGGGAAGTAAGGTGAGGCCGAATTACGTTCCCATGCGTGCACGAGAAATTCTCGCGCCGCCCCACGGCCTCGTCTGGGCTCCCATCGCGGGTTCGAGGTTGCTGCGTTTGAGCGGGTCGGATGGCTATTCCGGCGAGTACGCCTGGACCCGCCTTTGGCTTCTCGGATTGATCCCCGTCGTCTGCTCGGGTGACAGAACGGATTGTGCCCGATCGGCCTTCGGCCGCCTCGTCGCAGAAGCCGTCTTTTGGGCACCTGCAGCGCTCCTGCCCCAGCGTGGCGTCGAATGGGAATTGATCGACCTCGACACGGCGAGGGCAACGCTTCAGCATCGAGGCAGGAGACAATCCGTAGACGTTAGGGTCGACGAGTTCGGGCAACCCGTGTCGGTGGTATTGCAACGCTGGAGCCGCGAAAACCCCGAGAGGGAATGGCGCCTCCAGCCGTTCGGCGGAACGGTCGAGGAAGTGGGTACCTTTGGCGGGTATCGCCTGGCGACCCGCGTTAGTGGTGGCAATCATTTCGGGACCGACGACTATTTTCCATTTTTTCGTGCGCGCATCGAGCGCATCAAGCTAGGGAAACCCTGATCCATTCGCACGTTCGCTCCGGAGTCCTTGCCCTCGGCCGCGGTTTCCCGCCGGGCGATTCGTCATGGCCAAGTTTCGGGCGAACGATTTCAAAACATGGTGTCTCGCCCGGATACTTCATCAGGGACACCGGATGCTCGTGAAATATCCGGTCTAGTCGTCTTCGTCGTCTCGGTGCTTGTGCGGGTACGTGGTGCGGTGCCCGTGGTGTGACAGGCGGTGCCCGTTTGCCGTGTGCTCGCGCGTCCACTTCTTCTTGTGGCGCTTCTTGTGTCCCGACACATGCAGGTCTCGCTCCATGACACGCCGGAGTTTCCATAGGGCGTTGCTTAGCCTGTGGATCTCCAATTCCTGAGTCTGGACGTACGAACCCAGTTCCACGACCTTATCCTCCAGGTAATGATTGGAGGCGCGCTCGGCATCAAGTGCCTCGACGAGTCCGGCAATATCGTGCTCGAGTTCACGCCCCTGGCGGAAGTACTGGAGATTGTGGAACTCCGAATCGTCATCTGTGCGGGCCCCGTGAGCGGCTGTCAACGCCGCGTCCGATCGCTGCCGGGCACGTCTTTCCTCATTCAGTTCCCGAGCAAGGGCGTCCCTTTGTACTTCGACGTCCCGGATGCGTGCGAGCGTTTCTGCAAGCCGTACCTCGAGCACGGAGCATGCGTCATGGTCCGGCTCGATTGGTTTGCCGGCAGCGTGCCTCACGGCAGCAATCATCCAGGCGTTGCGCGCATTCATTGCGGTGTCGTCACCAGCCAGGGCGGCGGACTTCCTGGCTAGTGCTTCAGCTTGCTGGTAATCACCCCGGTACAGGTATGTTTCGGAAAGATAATGCCAAAGCCTCGCATTGCGGGGTTCGAGCCGGAGCGCCCGTTCCAGTGCGGCAGCAGCGGATTCGAACTCCCCGGCGGCCAGCTCATCCGCCGCGCGCACCGTCAAAGCGACGACGACCGAGCTCTGTGATACGGGGGCCGCGGTGTTTGCTAGAGCCGAGTTCCAGGTTCCCTGTACCGACGAGAAAAAAAACGCAGCGATCAGCCCAAGGGGTAAGGAAATTGAGACGCGAAATCGTTCGGTGTCGAGAATCATGGCGGCAGTTGGCGGGCTGGAGGTGATGAAAGCGTTTTCTAGGGAATCCCCGTGCCCGAAAAAGCGGGACGGAGCCCGATCTCGTTCGTGGCAGTCCTCTCGAAGCGTAAGCAATTCACCCTGAACGCAGGCTGAATGATCACCGAGATGCGCGACCGGTTTGTCGTGGGACTCGATTCTGCGAACGGATCGGTCCGAGCGCGTACACGCTCAGGAACCGAGCGCTCCGAGTGCGGTCTGCTCCGGGTTTGCAATAGGGCGTAAACGAACCGCGCGCGGGCGATGCACGCGGATTCGACGAGGCATGCGCGTTAGCCCGGATATTTCA
>JBFGYN010000452.1:0-3116 GCA_041587415.1 Candidatus Competibacterales bacterium
AGGATCTCGGTGCGGAAGTCTTCCGGCCGATCGGACCACCGCAAACCCCCGCGGGCCACGCCGCCGCCGCGTAAATGCACGCCTTCGACCCGCGGCGAATAGACGGAGATCTCGAACTTGGGGCGGGGCTGGGGCATATCCGGAATCTGATCTGGATTCAGCTTGAACGATACGTAGGACTTGGGTTGCCCATGCTCGTCAAGCTGATAATAGTTGGTTCTGATGGTCGCCAGAATTCCCCCGAGAAAACTCCTCAGGATGCGATCTTCGTCAAGGTTCGCCACCTGATCCAGGGCGGAGACGATTCGTTCCTCCAAGGCCGCGGTTTCGGCGGCACGGTCTGCGTCGAATGACGGGTCGAACCGGGTCCGGAACAGTTCAACAAGCATCCGGGAAATGTTCGGGTTGGCCGCAAGAGCGTTCTCCATGTATTCCTGACTGAACGTCGCGCGGACCTGGCGCAGGAACTTGCAGTAGGCTCGGAGTACGACAATCTCACGCCAGGACAGATGCGCGCGCAGCACCAGTCGATTGAAACCGTCGTTCGAGACATCGCCGTTGGCGATGCGGGCGAAAGCGTCCTTGAATATGCCCTTCACCCGATCGAGGTCCAGTTCGCTCTCGGAATGCTGCATACCGAAGTCGTGAATCCAGATGCGCCCGTCATCGGGCAATTTGACTTTGCTGGGATGTTCGTCGATTACCCGAAGCCCCATGTTCTCCAACATGGGCAGTGCCTCGGACAAAGTCACGGGTGTAGTCGGGCGAAAGAGTTTGAATCGCAGTACGTTGTCTTCGGCTTCCAGTGGACGATACAGTGACATGGCGATGTCGTGATCGCTGCGGATCGAATCCATCTTCTCCGTGTCTTGCACCGCAATTTGCGGGGTGTAGTAGTCGCGGTAGCCCGCCCTGAATCCTTCCCCGTAGCGGTTGTACAGCCGGACGCCCTTCTCCTCGCCGATTTGCTCGAGCAGGGCTCGCTGGTACTCCTCCCGCCATGAGTGGGTGGCCGCCACGATCTGCGCTTCGATATTCGCGATGTCGAAGTCGTGGGACGAATCCGGATCCAACTGGATGACATAGTGGACCCTGGCCAGGATGGATTCCGACATCTGCACCGCGAACTTGACGCATCGGCCTCCCAAGTGGCTTTCGAGTATGTCGCCGATAGTTCGACGCACTTCGGTGCTCATGTGGTCGCGCGGGATGTAGACGATGCACGAGAAGAAACGACCGTACTCGTCACGACGAATGAACGTTCGGGTTTGCTGTCGTTCTTGCAGATGCAGCATGCCCAGGGAGAACTCGAGCAGTTCGTCTTCGGAGATCTGGAACAATTCGTCCCTGGGGTACGTTTCCAAGATGTTCAGAAGTGCACGGCCAGCGTGGCTGTCTTCCGAGAATTCCGCTCTGGCGAGCACTTGCCGAACCTTGCGTCGCAACAAGGGTATCGTCAGCGCGCTCGATGTGTAGGCCGCCAAGCCGTATAGACCGAGAAACCGCCATTCGCCTACGACGAGGCCCTCGGAATCGATGCGCTTGACACCGACATAGTCCATATGACCCTGGCGGTGAACCGTGGATTCCGTATTGGATCGGGTTATCAGGAGTAGCTCTGGCTTGCGGGCACGGCTGCGGGCCTCGGGCGACAGCGAGGCGAAGGTCCGAGAAATGCCCCCCTCCGCTGGCGGCGACTCGGCGCCGCGCAGCACACCGAGCCCGGAGTCCTTTTCGATGCGAAGCAGATCCTGCCCATTCTCCTGTACGAGTTCATGGGCCCGAAAGCCGAGAAAGATGAAATTGTTGTCCTCCAGCCACTTCAGAAACGCAATGCCTTCGGCGAACTCCGCTGGATCGATCGGCGGCGGCGAAGCTTCGAGTTCCCGAACGATATCGCACAGTCTTTCGCGCATCGCCGAACCATCGGACACCACGATGCGCACATCGTGCAAGGCCCCCTCGACCTGGCTGCGAATCCGCTCCAAGGCGTCACTGTCGGTCTGCCGATCGATCTCGAAGTGCATTACCGATTCGCGAAGCACTCCATCCCCCGGCGCGTCGGCAAACTCCACGAGATCGCCGGCGTCGTTGCGCCGCACCTTGATAACCGGGTGAATGACCAGATGACTTGTGAGACCACATCGGTTCACGGCAAGCCTTACGGAATCCACCAGAAACGGCATGTCATCGGCAATCACTTCGATGACGGTGTGGGTTGACTGCCAGCCGTGCTCTTCCACGTTCGGGTTGTAGAGGTGGACCTTCGCCGGGCCGGGTGACCGATGCTTGATCAGGTTCCAGTGAGCAACGACCGCCCCGTAGAGATTGTCGATGTCGATCCCGGCGAGGTCCTCCGGCGCCGTCGCACGGTAGTAGACGGTGACGAATCGCTCCAGCAGCTTGGCTTGCTCCCCGGTGAAATTGCGCCGAACGTCGCTGAGAATCTTGTCGACGATTTCACGGATGCTACTGAAGTGCGACGCAGTCATGGGTGTCCTCCGGATTGTAGTTTGGGCCCGCTACGGTGGGCGGTCTGCCAACAACCCGGGCATTCAATACGGACCCCGCCTTGCCCCCGCAAAGCCCGCGAACTCGCAGCAGATGGATGGGCGTCGAGACGTCGAATCGAGACACGGAATCTCACACTCGCGCGGGAGAACCTGTTTAGTCATCCTCATGACACGCGATGATGCGCCGTCTCGGGGAGCGACGCGTGAAACAACCGGCCGGTTTGTCACAGCACTTAGTAATGGATAGACCATGGAGACCGGTGCGTAAAGGGATCGGCTGCTTTTCAAGGCTGCGATCTATACCTCGCATGGGTTAGGGCGCGCGCGCTCTGGCGGTCCGGCTTCGGGATGAGATGGGCGGACCGGCACATCTGAACGGTCGAACGAAGTCGACCCTCCGACCTGCGGTCGAAAAGACCTCGACGCAACCGGAGTGTTCGATTAGCGAATGGCTCCGACGTGGTCATGAAAATCACAACATAATGATTGTAATAGAAAAACGAGAGTCTCGCTGCACGCATTTAGTCCCCAGCGATGACCAGTGTGGATTCGTTCGCCATTTCCCGATATTTTTCGGCCAATATTGACTATCCGCCGTCGCTG
>JBFGYN010000453.1:0-3091 GCA_041587415.1 Candidatus Competibacterales bacterium
AGGATACTGGCATTCAAACTCGGTTCCGATGAAAAGCTCCCGGATCTGCCGGATATCCAAGCGAAACGCGAGCCCACCGCCGAACTCTTCGGCACCGACGCACAGCGTGCATCCGGCGGGATACTGTTCAACCGGAATTGCAGCGGTTGCCACGGCGCCGACGCTCTCGGCAACAATGTCCTGCCGGATGTCAGGTACTCTGCATACGCTGCCACAGCTGAAACATGGTATAGCGTTGTTATCGGTGGTTTGCTCAACGACTTGGGAATGGTTTCCTTCGAGGCACACTTGAACTCGGAGGATGCCGAGTCGATACGTGCATTCGTTGTGAGTCAGAGCCATCTCGCAGCGGGCGGGGGCGAGTAATACCGGCGTCAGGGATCGACATCCGAACATTGAATCTAGTCCAGAGGATTAGCTTCTGGCCGCGGATTGCGATCCATGCAGATCAAAAATCAGCCGCAGGAGCGTCTGCTACCTGCGTTATGCTGCTGTGTGAAAATCAACACTGCGCGGTTACGTCACAGTAGTAAAAAATCTTGTTGAACTGCATTGATCGGCACAGGAATTAGTGCCGGAATTTTGCCAGGAAAAAAGCAGCACCCTCGTGAGTCGTTGCTAAAGTGTTGATCGCGAGAAGGAATCCCGGTCGGGGTGAGAGGATGGGCTGGCGGCTCCGCCGCTCTGCCCTTCGCGCCGCACTGCGAGCGTCTGTCGGCGCAACGCGCCTCGGTGTGAACCTCCGGCCCAGGGCAAAGCACGACCAAGTGACTGGGAAATGTGCTAATCCGTTGCTAAAGAAGTCTTCAAATCTCAGGGGGCTAACTTGAGCATAGACCTTGTCAACGCCGTCTTATTCGACCCGCTTGAGGAATGCGAGCACCATGTCATTGAAGCCAGCAGGATTCTCCATCTCCAAGCTATGCGATGAAGCTGAAAGCACTTTTCGTTCAGCATTGGGCATGCATTCTTCCAGCATCTCATTTGTCAGAACAAACTGCGCCGGACTGCGCTCACCGTGAATCAGCAAGGTAGGAATGCGGATTTGGCGGGCTTCCTCGCAGGTTAGTCTCGAGCGCGGGCGGGGTTCATCTGTAAGCCTCGAGCTTCGCATCGTGTGCACGTTCTTGAGAAGTCCCTCTCGGAATTCCTGCGGAAGATTGGCAAATCCATTAGGGTCGCCCTGAACACCATTAACAAATATGCGAACCGCCTCTTCGTCATTGCCGGCCTGTAGTTCGGCAAATGCAGGATTACTCACATCTTCGGCGAACGCCCGTAAAGCCGCCTCTCCCTCAGTTGCCATTGCGAGTACGTTCCGCGCCCCGGGCTCTCCCAAGGTCATGCTGATCAAATAGTCCGGGTAGTCCCTGGCGAATTCCAGTGCAATAGCGCCACCCCGAGAATGGCCGACCAGATGAACCGGTTGGATACCCAACGCAGCAATGAAACCCCTTAGGTCCGCGACGTCATCGGGCCTCGGAAAGACTGCGGTATCCTGCGGATAGTCGTTGGGATAGTGGTACCGACGACTGTAGGCAATCGCTCGGTATTGCTCGGAGAAAGCTTGAATTTGGCCGTCCCAGGTTCTGTAATCGCCAAGCGCTCCGTGGACGAATACGACAGGCGTGCCTTCACCGACATCGACATAGTGGAGTGTGGCGCCATTGGCGCGGACCGTGTTCAGTTGATCTTGGTCGTCCTCGCCCGACTCCGGTTGCGGCTCGCCGGAGCACGCGGCCATAAGTACAGCTGTTGCAAACACAAGAATTGCGTATCCGACTCTTTCTTTATTCTTTCCCACCAGAAGCCTCCCACCGGCATGCTCGCCTGCACTATTCCAGTGAATCAGTGCGTAGCATTGAATCCAAGTATAGTCGGGCAGACTGCTATTCGCTGACGGCGAGCCATGGCAGAAACCTGCCCTTTGGACAGCTTGAGCTACACTACAGGGCAGTGACTCGAAGCGAAATGTTGAAATGATAGGGCTCCGAACCTTCCAGAGCGTGGCCAAGGTGGCCTTGATTACCTTACCGGTCGCTGGACAGGCTGCCCCTCCCGAAATGGCCGGGACGGTCCGTTTGAACGGCCTTGATACTTACTACGAGGCGTACGGTGACGGCAATCCCATCCTCTTTTTGCACGGGGGCACGCAGTCGTCTGCACTGTGGCACGAGTACGTGGAGGATTTCGCTGATTCGTACACGGTGTTGCTTGTTGATCTGCTCGGCCACGGCCGATCAACTCCACTCGACAACGGATTCTCACATCAAAGGGCTACGAAACAGCTTGCCGACCTACTGCAGTACCTGGAGATTGAGCAGTTCAGCGGCGTCGGCTTCAGTTTGGGTGGCGAAGTTCTTCTCAACTTCGCTATTGAATATCCAGATCGGCTTGAGCAGATGATTGTCGTCGGCGCTACGCACAACTTCCCGGGAGCGGATTTCAATCGAAAATTTTCGGCGTTGACCCACGAGGAGATGGAACAATTCCGGGCTATCCACGTCCACGGCGATGCACAAATACGAGCTCTGTACGAGGCAGTGTGGGATCCGGAGTTCAAGTTTCAGCTGGATATTGCCGACGTGCGGTCAATCTCCAGCGAGACACTGATCGTCATGGGTGAACGGGACAGAACAGCAACCGGGGACGCGCAGCGCAGCCTGCGAACGGCCCTGGAACTGCATGAACTCTTGCCCCATTCCCATCTCTGGATCGTGCCCGATGAGGGGCATCGGACATTTGACGGAAAAGGGAAGCCAGAATTTGTGCGGGTTGCCAGAGAGTTCTTCGCAGGAAAGTGGAGATGATCACGGCGCACTGGTTTGATCCCAACCTGCCGTCGGACGGGCGCTTACAATCTGGCGGACCGCTATACATCGGATCGCGGTCTCTAAGACGGAATGCGCGACAACGGCAGCCTCTGGCCCCAAGCGGGCGTTCGCATTTAGCTCGGAATGAGTGCGTTAAACTGATGTCTTGCGATACGAAAGTAGTTATCCGGCTGAGAAAACTAGAACCAGTTACATTTTTAGGAGCAATCATGGCTAACTACATAGACGGATTTGTATTGCCCGTTTCGCGCGATCGC
>JBFGYN010000454.1:0-3091 GCA_041587415.1 Candidatus Competibacterales bacterium
GAGGGTATGGACGTCGTGGACAAGATTCGCGAGGTTGCCACCGGACCGGCTGGACCCTTTCGGAAGGACGCGCCTGCCCCCCCCGTGGTGATCGAAAGCGTGCAGCTTCTCAAAATCAGCCAGTGAGGTACTGATTTCATGATTCGATTTCACACCAGCATGGGTGCCATCACGATCGAGCTCGACCACGACAATGCACCGACGACAGCCTCGAATTTCGTCCAGTACGCCCGCGAGGGTTTCTACGAAGGCACCTTGTTCCACCGGGTCATTCCAGGGTTCGTCATCCAAGGCGGCGGCATGAACAGCGGCCTGCGCGAGAAAAAGACTCGAGAACCCATAAAAAACGAAGCCCAGAACGGGCTGAAGAACTCCCGCGGCACCTTGTCCATGGCGCGAACGAACGACCCCCACTCGGCGTCGTCTCAGTTCTTCATCAATCTGGCCGACAACAAGTTTCTCGACCATACCGCGCCCTCTCCCCAGGGCTGGGGCTATTGCGTGTTCGCCCGTGTGACCGATGGCATGGACGTGGTCGATGCCATCGCCAAGGTTGACACCGGCAGCCACGGACCACATCAGGACGTGCCGAAGCAGGAAATCGTCGTCGAGAGTGTCGAGGTCGTGGACGAATAATCCGGCAGTGACCGCACTGCTCATCTCGGATCTTCACCTGGACGAGTCACGTCCCGCGATCACCGAGCTGTTCGTGGAGTTCTTGGAATCCGAGGCACGGTCAGCGGCGAGCCTGTATATTCTCGGCGATCTGTTCGAAGCGTGGATTGGTGACGACGAGGACGGCGAACTGCCGTCGCGGATCCGGTCGGCTTTGCGCCAACTCTCGGATTCCGGCGTGCGGCTGTTCGTCATGCGCGGGAATCGGGATTTTTTATACGGGGAGTTGTTTGCCCGGCAGACCGGCGCAACCCTGCTGCAGGACTGCCACCTAGTCTCTCTTTCCGGTGTGCAGACTCTGCTGATGCACGGCGACCTCCTGTGCACCGACGACGTCCCCTATCAGCGTATGCGCAAGGTATTCCGTTCACCGATATTTCAGTGGATCTGGCTAAGGCGTTCTCTCACGAAGCGGCGCGCCTATGCCGCAAAGCTGAGACAACGCAGCCGGACGGCGGTCGAGGAAAAGAGCCGGCAAATCATGGACGTCAACCAGCATGCGGTGCAAGAGACCATGCGGCGACACGGCGTGAGGCGCCTGATTCACGGGCATACGCATCGGCCGGGTTCCTACCCCGTGGACCTGGACGACGGGATCGGCGAAAGGCTCGTGCTGGGTGACTGGCACGAGCACGGGTCGGTCCTGGTTTGCGGAAAAACGGGCTGCCAACTGAAAACGCTGCCCCTCGCCGTCGAACACGCCGCGGTAACGTGACTCTGCCTGATTTGGCCAAGGCCAGGACCCAACCGAACCAACGTCACGCCCCATGGGCTGCAGACAGGCCCGAAGCCAGCGACCCATCCTCCGTCAATGCCGGATACGGTTCTCCCCGCTCCTGGCATTTGCGCGCGAGGGTCGGGTAGCCCCACTCGAAAACCATCCGCCGGTAGGCTTCCGCGCTGAGCCTCGGGCGATCGTAGAATCCGGCATCCAGACGTTGGCGCTGCGCTTCGAAAAGGATCGCGGCGGTGGCCACCGACACGTTGAGCGACGGAACCATGCCGAGCATGGGCACGACGATGTCGAAGTCGGACTGTGCGACCGCCTCGTCGCTCACCCCGTACAACTCCGTACCCAGGACGATCGCGGACGGTCGCGTGAAGTCGACTTCCCGATAGTCCCTCGCTCGAGGTGACAGGTGCGCCGCGAGAATCTGGTGCCCCGTAGCGCGCAACGCAGTGATCGCATCCCGGACGGAGGCGTGATTGCGCACGCCCACCCATTTGCGGCTGCCTGCGGAGACCGCGTTTCCGGCACGCTTTGGCCGCCGGCTCCAGACCGCGTGCGCTTCGAGCACGCCCACCGCGTCGCAGGTACGCAAGATGGCACCCAGGTTGTGTGGCTTACTGATGCTCTCCATCAGCACCGTAAGATCGGGTTGGCGTCGATCCAGTACAGCCTTGATCTTCGCGTATCGCCGAGGGGTCATGGATCACCGTAACGCTGACACGGAGCGCGCCATTGTAACCGTGACGAATTCACGCTCCACTCTCATCGACGCCATCGGACAACGCCACACTCCGGCGCTCGGCACGGTCCGAATCGTTTCCCTGGTGCCGAGCCTCACCGAATTGTTGTTTGCCCTCGGGCTCGCTCCCCAGATCGTCGGTCGAACCCGCTATTGTGTGCACCCCGTGAGTGAAGTGGGTTCGGTGCCGATTGTGGGCGGCACAAAGAAGGTCAGGATGAGTGATCTTCGGGCGCTGCGGCCCACGCACGTGATCGTCGACGTGGACGAGAATCCGAAAGCCATGGCGGATGAGATCCGCAGCTTCGCACCCAACCTTATCGTTACCCACCCAAAGGCGCCGGAGGACAATCCAGATCTCTATCGACTGTTCGGTTCGATATTTCGATGCGAAAGCCGGGCCCGGCAGCTGGTCGAGCAATTCCGCATTGCGCTGGAATCGGCAGTGAAGACATGCGAGGCGCTCCCTTGCAGGCGAGTGCTCTATTTGATCTGGAAAGACCCCTGGATGACGGTGTCCGAGGACACCTATATTTCCAGGACCTTGCGTCTCGTTCGCTGGGAAACCGTCAGCACAGGAAGCGGCGGCCGTTTCCCGACGGTCGAGCCGCAAGAGCGCGCCCTTCGCGACGTGGACTTGGTGGCATTCAGCACCGAGCCGTTCGCTTTTGACGCGGGCCACATGGAGGAATTCTCCCATCGATTCCAGATCCCAAAGGAAAAGTTCATCGTGGTGGACGGGGAAATGACCTCTTGGTACGGGAGCCGCGCCATCGCGGGTTTGGAGTATCTCGCCCGGCTAGCCCGGATACTTCATTAGGGACCACGGATGCTGGCGGAATTCGCGGCCGTCCTGGCGCCGCTCTGGGCGAAGCGAGGGGCGGTGATCCAGTGAATCATCGCCCCTCACCGAGCGGGCGCTTGCCTTCGCATGCAAGCGCCCTGGA